>JBDUEG010000062.1:0-13873 GCA_040002575.1 Ginsengibacter sp. | reverse complement strand
CTTCTTACGTAAGCGCCAAATAATTTTTTTTAATTACTCCAGGATGTTTTAATCAAGCAGAAAATTCATCACCTCTTCCTCGCTAATCCCGGTAAACAAACAGAACTCTTTCACAGTAACAAAAGCGTCTTTTTGTTTACCATTCTTCTCACGGATCCTTTGGAGGAGCTTCCGCGAGGCTCTTGATTTTCTGCCGGTCATATTCTCTACATCCTTTGCATAGACAACGATGCGCCGAGGCATCTTTTTAGAAAAAACAGGCATAAAGGCCGGCACTTAAGTACCTAAAGTGGCTTAAGCGGCATAAACGGCACACTTATTTTCCCGAACGGAATTTCCTATCTAAAATTGTAATGCAATTGCGAAACATCATGATGGAAGGCTTACAGGATTGCCTCTTAAACATCCTTATCCTAATTAAACAAATTAACAATTATGGCCCAGCAAAAAGGAATTCTACCCATAAGGGGTACGATCGGCAATCTTACTTTTTATAAATCGAAGGATGGCTTTCTTGTCCGCGAAAAAGGGGGCGTTGATGCCCAAAGAATCGCCACCGACCCTGCGTTCCAGCGCACCCGTGAAAACGGTGCCGAATTCGGAAGAGCGGGAAAGGCCGGTAAGCTGCTGCGAAACGCAATCAGAAGCTTAACACTTAATGCGTCGGATAGCAGGATGATCGGCAGGCTTACGCGGGAAATGGTTAAGGTAATCCAGGCCGACCTTATCAACCAGAGAGGCCTGCGCAATGTGATTGATGGGGAAGCGGAACTATTACAGGGCTTTGAATTTAACCTGAATGCGAAATTAAGCACGACCCTTTATGCGCCATTTGCGGCGGTTATTGACAGGGTTGCCGGCAGCCTGGCGATAACCCTTCCAAGCTTTGTGCCTTTGAACATGGTGGGCGCTCCCCAGGGATCTACTCATTTCCGGATCAATTCCGCCGGGGCGGAAATAGATTTTGAAGGCAATTTTTATGTCGTGGATGTGCAGGCTACCATCGATCTTCCATGGGATAATTTGGCAACTACGGTAATTACGCTTACAAATGCTGTGACGCCAAATAGCATCCATCCCCTATTCTTATTAATGGGTATCGACTTTTACCAACAGGTGAACGGAGCCATGTACCCGTTAAAGAATGGGGCTTTCAACGCATTGTCGCTCGTGGCAGTCAACGGACAGTAAAACAAGTAAATGAAACCGAAATAATCAAAAGGTAATTGCCCAGGCATTGACCGCACTGCTCCCAAACGGAGTGACATCAAATGCAATAGAGTTGCAACAGAATGATACCGCGTTCAAATACGTGACGGCAATAACCCAATGATTTATGGTACGGCCCTGATGCCAGCATAACCCCCGATGATGCCCAGACGGTGGCATGAAGGAGAGCCATGTGAGAGAAGGGCTGTGCCAAACCGGTTTCAAAGGTCGCAACAAAAGCTATCAAGCTCTTTAAGAACACAAGGTTGTTAATAAACAATATTCGCTCACATTAAATATCAGCAATGAAAAAAATATTAAAAAGGATGCAGAAGCCAACCCCCACATTCTTTAAAAAAATCCGCAACATCGGACTTGGCCTGGCGGCCACCAGTGCCTCAGTACTGGCAGCCCCGGTTATTTTACCTGCAATTATTATTAAAGTGGCTGGTTACCTCGCGGTGGCAGGATGCGTTATGTCGGCCATCAGCCAGTCTACCGTAAAAATGGAAAAGAAATAAAATGTCAGACCAACTACTTACCGGCCACACAAAATATGGTACCCTAGGTGGTATCATCACCATATTTTTAGTAAATATAACTTCGGGTGATATTGCAAGAACGATCATATTAACTTCTATCGGCGCCACCGTTAGCTTTAGTATCTCATTCTTCCTGAAATATTGCCTGAGGCAGTGGCGCAAATAATATCAATCTTCTTTAGTACCCGGCTGTCGCAGAAAATGAAAACCTGTGGCAGCCTTTTATTGCAATATTCGGTCAGTCTATTACTCAATTTTAGTTCATTTCCGGTATATCCTATAAACATTCGGCCTCAACTTCTCTTTCTAACAAATAACTTTTCTACATCTTCATAATGATAATAAATAATCCCGCCAACTTTGAATGAATATAAGGTTCCATTGCTGCGAAGGTTTTGTAAAGTACCGGGAGATATTCTTAAAAGTTTACGTACTTCCTGGCTTTTTAGTAGCTTTTTTTGCGGAGCTGTTTCTCCCGGAAAAAGTTTTTTTAGCTCAAGCAGAAGCTCCAGTTTAAAATTTTGCAAATCCTCAAGAGTGAGTAAATTTAAAGGCATAAGCTGTAGTTTTGGTGAAAGATAAAGTGCTAAAATAATATCAGCGGGATAGATATAAAAAGTATTTGTACGATGCCGGGAATTTTTAATTACTTAGTGACCCGTAGGAAAACTTCTTCTTTTTTTATCCTCTACAAAATAATACTTCATCCACTTCCCGCCGAATTAAAACTATTTGTAGGGTGCGATCGCTACGCCTATCAATACCTGAGAGCGTAATTAAAAAATTCTTTCCTTTTTTTCATATTTAGCTGAATATCGTATATTTACGAGCAATTCTTTATCCCACACAGAGGAATCATTCCCATCGATTTATTGATTTACAGTAGTAATTAAGGCCGTAATTAAGTCTATGGAATTGAAATGTACCCTTCTGCCGGCACTTTTAATAGTGCTGTTACCCTGCATCGCTTTTGGGCAAATTGATTATAACTTTTACATAAGTAACCAGGGAAAAGATACTTATCCCGGAACTATTAGTGTGTTGCCGAAACAGACTATCCTGGGAACTGCCACCTCAATCCAAAAGTTTTACACGAGAACAGGGGGTGTGAAAGTAGGACTGAGAAGTGGCGATCTTTTTAAGGAGAGCCTTGAAACATCTTATCCGATACAAATCGGTACCTACACCGGAAGCAATGGTCCGAATGATTTTGCAGTTATGGATGGCTCTGACAAATTTGATACAGGCTGGACATTGAGCGGCGGTACCACTAATATCTATGAACAGTTGATCTCGCTGAGCGGCTTTACAGGTTACGGTGTAAATGGAATTGGAAGCTATAGCTATATCTATGTAACTGAAATTAACAGAGCGCTTGAGAAAACTGCGCCTTTCACCGCCAGAAGAATATTAAAATTTGTGACTTCATTACCAGCAGTAAACAACACCGCCGGATCATTTTATTTCGCTGGTAATACAATTGAAAATCCGAAACAAATTTTTATTCACACCACAGACGGAACTTCTCCAAATGCCAATACGCTTTACCGTTATGAAGTAACGACACGGGCTTTTGCGATAAACAGCACTTACCAGCAGGATAATCATTTTGAAAATTTGTGTGTAAGGGGCTACGGGGCAGGAATAGGAATGCTTCCAGGTGGTGAAGGCTCTACTTATAATAAAATAATATTTGGCCCGGGAGCAGGTATTCATCACGTGGTGGTAAGGAGTGGCATAATAGATCATTCACTCTTTTTGCCAGGTGCAGAGAACACCGGCGACTTTGCAGTAGTTTTTTATGACGTCGAGGGTCTGAACAGGCATTGTACTGTAAGGAACTCTATGTTCCTGGACATTGGTACACCTCTGTATACGCATACAAGTTATGGAACAAATTTTGGCGCGGTTGAAATGGATAATATCGTCGCATTCGGCGATAAAAAACATCCGCGTGAATTTATGTTTACCTCGAATAATGATACTGTGCTTCTTAATAATATTTATGCAGATGGATTTACATCAGGATATAATTATGGCAGTGCAAAATATGCTTCTATTAAAGACTCCTACTTTAAAGATGTGAAATTTGGCATTGCCTATAGCCGAAACAATCCGGTTAGCTCAGTTGTCAACAATATATTTATAAAAACGAATAATGCTTCTTACGCCGCAGGAATTTATATGCAGGACAATACTACGCTAACGCTTACTAATTCTATCATACATGTTAATAGCAGCTATGCCAATTATTGGGCAGATGCCGGAGCATTAATATATGGCGGAGGAGCAAATACCAGTAAGACCATAGCAAAGGGTAATATTTTCATTTGCGATATCATATCTCCTGCAACTCTTATAGCGGCCTCGGTAAATGCAAAAGACACTTTGGACAGTAATGTATATATTCTTTTAAAAGGAAATAAAATCGCCTGGAAGCTAGTTAGTGCAAACGGTGGCAATACTTTTATCCAGGACTTTGAACAATGGAAACGCCAGTCCGGGCAAGACGCACATAGCTTATTCTTTGACCTAAGGCATGATACGCGGGGACTGAAAGCGATTTTTGCAGACCCTGCTAACGGTAATTATGACCTCGCAAATACAACTGAAGGAAAACAAATTGCCGCTTTGCATGCCGGCATGTTAACACCTCCAACCTGTTTCCTGCATGAACCAACTTACGAAGAGGCCGCAGACATTATCAGGAATAATAAAACACTTTCGGTAAATGCTTGTAGAAATCCCTGCATGCAAAATACTATACGAGTAAATGCAAGTTTTGAGATAAATGAAGTAAGCGAGCGGGAAGTGGCTCTCCAATGGAATATTGCGGAACAAAAAAACATTCATCACTATGAATTACAAAAAGCCACGGGCAACTCTGTTTTTAAGAAAATCAGTTCCTTACCAGTTGCTCCTGATTCGTTATACTTGATCAGCGATCATACCGTGCAGCCAGGCATTCTCTACCAGTATCGCCTGGTGGTTTTTGCGCAGGCGGGAGGAATTTGTTATTCAGATCTCCGGAGCATAAAACTATCTAATAAAAAACCTTTCACTATATATCCAAATCCATCAACTGGAAAGATTATAATCTCAATGAATGGCTACATTGGAAATGCAAGCTGCACCATCACGAATTCTCTCGGGCAGGCTGTAATAAAGTCTGAGTTTTTAAGTTTGTACAGACCACAGGAGTTCGACCTGACGAGGCTTCGGAAAGGAGTTTATTTTTTAAAGATTGAAACAACAAACGGAACAAGCGTTGAAAAATTTTTACTGCAATAACATAACAAGCTATCTATTTTATTACCAGGTGATCATGTCACCCAGTTATAACGCTTTCGGGTAGCCCAGTTAAATATCCGGAGTGTACTAATTAAAATATTCATTGATTGTAGTATACTATTTTGATAAGCTGTTTACATTCACTCCGTACGTCATTTGAAAGGATAGATCTAATATTGTAAACAAAAAACTATTATGGCCACTATAAAAGAAACATTCAAACTAAAGGGCGAACAGTTACTTAATAAAATAAAAGAACTTATTGAAGAAGGGAATGCCAGAAAGATTACCATTCATGATAAAGATGATAAGGAGCTAATGAGCTTTCCACTTACAGTAGGCGTTGTGGGTACTTTATTTGCTCCTGTATTTGCTGCTGTCGGCGCATTAGCTGCGGTGATTGGCGATTGCAAGATTACAGTGGAAAAAGAAACGTAGTAATGGTTGTATTCTGATAATAAACTAACGGTTATCAAATTTTTGCAACGTAAGATTTGCATTTCACCGGTTTTAAAAGCTTACCTTGTACCTATGAGAGCAGATAAAAAAGTTCAGTTTGTATGCTTTGAGACGGCGCTGGACAAAGAGCCATTTATTAAAAGATGGGAACAATATACGACGTCTTCCAATAGTAATGCAGATGTGACTTTGCAGCAATCCAGGGATAATAATGAGTTCAAATATATTGCGCAACACCGTTTTGTTTCCGGTGAATTGCAGTTTGTTTTTTCTAAAGAAGCAAGAACATCCCGCCTTGCACAAGCACATATTAAGACCACGCAGGCTGGCGGTTACTCCGTGTTACAGGCAGAAAGATTAACCGATCTGAATGGGAATGAAAGCAAAGTCTTTGGTTTTGTTGTGGATGTGAGGGCTGATCTTACCAAATTCAAAGAATTATGGCCCACCTCTGAATTAAATATTTATGAAGCTTATTATGAGAATTGCAAATACGCCTACATCCTGGAATATTTTGTAAAGACCAAAGAAGCTCCTGCCCTGGTGGCGGAATTGAAAGTACATGATATAGCAGAGACCGGAATATACCATGAATGCAAGCTCACAAAAAATCAAAAAAACAACACTGCAAAAGAGTCTTATGTGTGGCCTACATAGATGCGGGCGTATGATAGAAGAATTCAAACGGCAGGTAAAATCCTACATTTTTATGGCAGATTTATTGTTATACTAATTGTATTCATAAACCAATAAATTTTAAAGAAATGAGCGTAAATAACAAACATCTTGCAACTATTCTTTTGGGTGCCGCAGCAGCTTTCGGAGCATATAAGTACAGCAAGATGACCGAAGAAGAAAAACAAAAGCTTGCTGATTCCATGAAAGATAAATTTCATAAACTAAAAGAGGAGGCTGAAAGCGCCGGCGATACTGCAAAGAATTATTTTAGTGATCTAAAGAACAAAGCTACTGATATGTTTAAAGAACATTTCCCAGGGGCGGATCAACACTTTGAAGAATTCTTTCAAGGCAATGTAAAAAGTGATGTTCCCAATAGTCCAACCATAGAAGTGAACCCCGGTGCCTGATAAGATTACTCGTTGTTTTAGGAACTTAGGATAGATATTTAATATACTTCAACAGTAGTGGTTGAATCTGTATTATCTTTTATAATGTTACCCCAGCCCCATTTTAGAAATTCAGGGAACGCCCTGCCCCACGTGGTTACATCGTGCCTGCCGTCTTTGATTTCCAAATAATGAATGTCTGAAGGGCTGTATCCTTTAGTGATAAGCTCTGCAATAAGAGAAAGGGTATCATCTATGGAATCGATGATTCCATTCTTATTCCTATCGGCAGTTTCGTCAAGCGTACCTGTCTCAAAGAAAAACTTTAACCAGTGGGCATACTCACCATTCCTTATCTGGTTGTGCATAATACGGTTATTATTTTCGTCAAATGAAGGGTCGTCCTGGCTAATATTGCGCCACCATAAAGATCCGCTAAAGATGCCTGCTTTTGTAAATTCGTGCGGATAGTTCCATACGGTATCCAATGCATTGAGACCACCTAACGAAAAACCACAAAAAGACTTTTCTCTAAAAGAATAAACGCTGTACTTATTTTTAATAAAGGGCATTAATTCTTCAAAAATAAAACGCTGGTAAAAAAGCGCCTTTGATCCGCGCCCTTTAAAATCTAAGGATTTCGCAGTGCCATATTCATTTTTCCTGTCGGCACTGCAATGAATTCCTACACAAAACAATGGTGAGATATTTTCATTGTTGTAAAGCTGCTCAAGAATGCTTTGAAAGTTCATCGTAATAAGATCCTGTCCGTCATTAATAAGTAACATACTTGGATTCGTACTGTTATTATCAGGTGGTAAATAAAAATCAAGAATGACATTCCGTTGCAGCAGATCAGAATAAATAATATGTGTTTCAGTAAGAAAGCTTTTAACTTTTTCAGTTTGCATAGAATGATCAAAAATAAACAAATTTCAAATTGATGTGACCAGGAAGACACAAGACGGACCGTAAATATTATTATAGAATTCCTAGAACTTAATTTTGTTTTATTCGGAATCAAAAAATATATTTGATCATACTAATTCTTCCACCGCTTTATACATTTCATTAAAAAGAGAACCATGAAAAAGATTGGAATATTATTCGGAAAAGAAAGAAGTTTTCCTGAAGCTTTTGTGGAAAGAATAAACAGTAAGAATGTGAAGAATATTGTTGCAGAGCCCGTTCATATAGATAAGGTAATGCAAGGCGAAGGCAGCGGCTACGCTGTAATATTGGACCGTATTTCACAAGACGTTCCATTTTATCGTGCTTTTTTAAAAAACGCAGCGCTCTGCGGAACGGCTGTCATTAATAACCCGTTTTGGTGGAGTGCTGATGAGAAATTCTTTAATAATTGTCTCGCAACAAAAATAAACGTACCTGTTCCGAATACAGTAATTATTCCATCAAGCACTTTACCTGTTGATACCGCTGACCAATCTTTCTCAAACCTTGCCTACCCCATGGATTGGGAAACCATATTTAAATACATAGGCTTTCCGGCATATATGAAACCACATGCAGGTGGCGGATGGAAGAACGTTTATAAAGTGAACGACCCGGACGATTTTTTTAAAAAACATGGTGAGACAGGCGAGCTTATCATGATGTTACAGGAAGAAATTGTTTTTGATGAATATTATCGCTGTTATTGTATTGGCGGAAAGTATGTTCACATCATGCCTTACGAGCCGCGCAATCCACATCACCTAAGATACGTCGCGGATTTCAAGCCAGATAAAGAAAGGCTGGAATTGATGACTTATATCGTTCTAAAAATTTGCAATTACCTCGGCTACGATTTCAATACCGTTGAGCTTGCATTGCGTGATGGGGTACCTTACGCAATTGATTTTTGCAATCCGGCGCCCGATGCTGAAATTACCAGTGTTGGCCAGGAGAATTTTAATTGGGTCGTAGAAACTGCCGCAACATTTGCCATTGAAAAAGCACAATCGCAGGAAGACGGAAAGGATAACCTAACGTGGGGTGAATATGTAAGAAGAAGCGCTGATGGAAAGGTGTTGTACACCGGGAAATAACAATAAGCAATGAACAATAGCATATACTTGGCAAAAGATAATATTATTAAGAAATAGGGTTTTGGCATTTTAAATATCAATTTTCAATTCAACCATGGCAGGTATTAACTATAGACACTTCACATTAGGTATAGAAGAAGAATACATGGTAGTGGATCCCGTGACACGTGAGCTTAAAAGTCATGAACAAAAAATTGTTCATGAGGGCGAGAAGGTGATAAAGGATAAGGTGAAAGCCGAGATGCACCAGGCAGTCGTTGAAGTAGGAACCGACATATGCCAGAACATTGATGAAGCATTCGTAGATGTTGCAACACTTCGCAAAACAATAAGCAGTATTGCAGATAATATGGGATTATGGATGGGTGCGGCCGGAACACATCCTTTTAGCCACTGGGAAAGTCAGCTTATTACTGACCATGCACGTTATAGTGAAATTGTAAATGAATTGCAGGAAGCGGCAAGGAGTAACCTTATTTTCGGATTGCATGTACATGTGGGTATGGAGAATAGGGAAATGGCGATTCATATCGCAAACTCTGCGAGATACTTTTTGCCTCACATTTATGCATTAAGCACCAATTCGCCTTTTTGGGAAGGCCGAAAAACAGGTTATAAATCTTTCCGAACCAAAGTTTTTGACAAATTTCCACGTACAGGCATACCCGATTTCTTTGAAAGCATCGAATCTTATGATAACTATGTGAAGCTTCTGGTAAAAACGAATTGCATTGATAACGCAAAAAAAATCTGGTGGGATCTTAGGGTTCACCCCTTTTTTAATACCGTGGAATTTCGGATATGCGATGTACCAATGACAGTAATGGAAACCATCACTATTGCTGCCTTGTTTCAGGGGATATGTGCAAAACTTTATAAGCTCAGGATGGAAAATCTCAACTTCATTATGTATCCCCGCGTGCTTATCAACGAAAACAAGTGGCGTGCGGGTCGTTACGGAATTGAAGGAAGCCTTATAGATTTTGGAAAGGAAACTGAAGTTAATACACGCGTACTCATCTATGAGTTACTTGATTTCATTGAAGATGTGACGGGGCCTCTCGGCATTCGAAATGCGGTGGGCAATGTACACCGGATGCTCGAGCAGGGTACCGGTGCTGACAGGCAGCTAAAGGTTTTTGAAGAAACTAATAGTCTACCTGCGGTGGTTGATTATATCCATTCGCAATTTCTAGAAGGTCTTTAGTATAAAATCCTTTATATTTTACCTGGCAACTTGATTTGTTTGTTTTTATTGTGTACTTAAAAAAAAATACAACAGCATTTCATTTTTTTCAAAACTTATAGAATTTTTACTTCATAATCTTGAAAAAATTTTAATAACCTTTCCCTGAAAGTTAGAAAGTATTTATTTGCACAGCCAAATTTTTCGAAGAAGATACTTTTTACATAGACAGTAATTTTACGGTATTGCATTATTCGGAAATGCACTCTATGTTTGTCTTCGAATTCGAAAAGCGACTAACTCAGCTTCTCTTATTTACCAAAACATCCCACATCTTGTAGAATTACCATTTGCCTCCATTCTTTTTGAAATTCCTTAACGTGTTTATGCAGCCCCCTGCTAAATACAATTAAGAAACCTCAAAACCACAAAGAAAATGAACAAAAATTCTACACTAAAAGGTAAGTTTATATTCATACTTGCCATTTTCACCCTCCTTTCAGGTTTTTCTGCAAATGCCGGTAAGCCTAAACCACCCAAGTTTAAATTTAGTAACCCAACATTGGTATCAGGTACTGATGGCCAGATTGGTGCTAAATATTTTTTTAAGGATGTTTATAATAAAAAAGACGCTTACATCACTATAATAAATATTGTAGGCGGTGCTGTACTTAAAGATATTGATAACACTTCTACAGGTTATCCCGATGCATGGCAGCCAACTGTTGGAGGCCCGGGTACCTTTGGTATATCTTATATTAAATGGGATGTGGAATTTGACAGCGCAGATGTTCCTTATGTATTTTCTTTGTTAGATCTATCTGCAGTAGACGTTGACGGAGATAATGTGAGAGTAAGAGAATTAAGCGGTATTGTTGGAAGCAATATTAATTACAGTCTTCCCGATAGTTTAATACCAAGTTTGCTAACGCTTTCGAGCACAAAAGATTTGGATAACTTGGGCGGAACTGATGACGATGATTCAGTTTTCATGGCTTTAGGCCCCGTAGCTAACCGGGTAGGTATTGATACTTTAGCTTTAGATGTAAGAATTGACTATACCTTTGCTAACCGTTCAAGCTTTCAAATTTATACGGGCTCACAAGTTGATAGTAACGGAAACAACGGCGCAATTGCCAGCGATCGTTTCCACAGCATTTATTTTGGAGACCTTTTTGGCACTTTTAGCATTCTGCCAGTTACTTACCTGACTTTTAATGCGGCTTTAAATAATAATAAAGTAGACTTATCCTGGAGTGTAAATGCAGAATTTAAGAATGATCATTTTGAAGTTGAAAGAAGTTTTGATCAAATAAATTTTGCTACAACTGGAATTGTCCTGGGAGCACAATCTTCAAATAACGGTACTCATCAGTATAGTTTTGAAGATAAAGACAAAGAATTTTTAAAACATAATGCAACTTACTACAGGTTAAAACAAGTAGATGTAAATGGCAAATTCACTTATAGCATTGTAAAGATGGTTCGTATTAACAATACCATTGCTAAAAAAACAACGATACAGGTGATGCCAAATCCATATATGGATAGGGTGAATGTAAACTTTGAAAGTAATGCCGCAGGAAAGGCAGAAATACGCTTAATTAATGCTGCAGGAATCGTTGTTAAGAAAACAGAATCTACCATCAACAAAGGTGATAATACTCTTCACCTGCAAGATTTAATAGATCAACATGCAGGAATGTATGTAGTGAATGTAATAGTAAACGGAGTAGCGATTGATAGCCAAAAAATAATAAAAAATTAGGCGCATCCAATTTTTTCTCTGATACGATTTATAAAAGGCGGGGTAACCTGCCTTTTTTTATTTTATATCGCTTATTCCTTTATTAATAAATGACTTAAGGATTTTAAATCGCCAGGCACGTGACAAAAATATCAATTATAAAAGAGGTGTTAATAATGGTCTGGCTAATGAAATGACAACATGGTTAATAACCAGATGCTTTATTGTCGGGATTCGTTATGCGTTTCATATACTTTGCAAAAAGTTGTAGTTAAATAGTGAATTCTCATTCATAATTTTTACCCCTCTCCCGATGGAATTTCCGCCCATCCATAGGTCAATACTTCCGATGATATTTTAATTAAATTACAAGCGCCCGGACATACACTATTATGTCTTTGGTGACGATAATTCATAATTATAAAAGACATTTAAAATGAAACATTATTCACGTCGTTCTTTTTTAAATAGCTTTGGGATAGGCGCCGGCACCACTGTGCTGGCCACCATGCTTCCTTCTTATATGGAATATTCTTCAAAAAAATCTACCCTGTACGATGGCAAAAAATTAAATATCGCTCTTTGCGGGCTAGGGCGTTATGCAGGTTATCTCGCTTCGGGCCTTGAGACTGCAAGATACTGCCGCCTTGCAGGTATTATTACAGGCCATCCTGCAAAAGCAACTGAATGGAAAGCAAAATATAATATACCGGAAGCCAATATTTATAAATACGAAAATTTTGATCAAATATCTAAGAACAAGGACATTGATTTAGTATATGTGGTGTTACCAAATTCAATGCACAAAGAATTTACAATAAAGGCTGCAAAAGCAGGTAAGCATGTTATCGTTGAAAAGCCGATGGCCATTACTCCAAACGATTGCCAGGAAATGATAAATGTATGCAAGCAATCTGGCGTGCAATTAGCATTGGGCTATCGCTTACATTATGAACCATATAATATGGAAATAAAAAGACTCGGACAGGAAAAAATTTTTGGACAAGTGCGCCTGATCGAAGCATCGCTCGGTTATAAAAGTGGTGACCCAAGTGAGTGGCGCTTAAAAAAAGCTATGGCCGGTGGTGGCCCTCTTATGAATCTTGGTGTTTATTGTATACAATGCAGCCGTTATGTTCTAGGCAAAGAACCTATTTCGGTAACTGCGCAGTTCGGCCCCATTACAAACAGGCAATTATTTACAGAAGTAGAAGAATCAATCACATGGCAATTACAATTTCCCGATGGAGCGGTCAGTACTTCGACAAGTTCTTACAATTGCAGTGTTGATAGGTTTTTTGCATCAGCGGATGATGGCTTTTTTGAACTTAGTCCTGCAATAAGTTATGGGCCTTTCAAAGGAAGAACGAGCAAGGGAGAAATGAGTTTTCCGACCACAAACCAGCAAGGCGTACAATGCGATGAAATCGCAAAGGTGTTGTTGGCAAATAAACAACTTCCGAATCATATTACTGGTGAAGAAGGATTAAAGGATGTAAGAATATTACAAGCTATCTATGAAGCGGCAGCAACAGGTAAAAAAGTTGCAATCAATTAGAAAATTGAATTAGCCTCGGCTGTTAAATTCATGAATACAACTTAAATTAAAAACTTATGATAAGCGACGACATATCGCTTGCGCAGTGGGCGCTGGTTGAAGAAATCAGGAATGGAAAATGGAAGACATTAGACTTTCCAAAAATTGCAAGAGAAGATTTTGATCTTAACGGGATTGAATTTGTGAATACTTTGTTTGAAGTGCCTACTGCCAGCTATCTTAATACACTAAAGCAAAATGCGGCTGATAATGGAGTAACGATGGTTTTGATTATGGTGGATGATGAAGGCGATGGATGCGCTTCGACTAAAGAAGAAAGAAAGCAATTCGGAATCAATCATCGTAAGTGGATAGATGTAGCGCATTATATAGGCTGCCATGCAATACGCACTAACTGCAGAGGCACTGAGAACCTTACAAAAGAAGATGCATTACTATGGGCTTCAGAAAGCTATAATATGCTGTTGGAATACTCAACTGGCTCGGGTGTAAAAGTGTTGATTGAAAATCATGGTGGCGTTTCTAATGATGCTGATTGGATGGTCACCCTCATGAAAGAACTGGATCATCCTTTATTTGGTACCTATCCTGATTGGCGTGAGCCATCAGCCGACTTTGATAATTATACATACCTGCAAAAAACATCACCGTTTGCCAAAGGAATGTCTTATCGCAATCAACCTTCGGAAGAACTCACCGCATCAATGATTGAGCTTTGTAAAAATGCGGGCTATCATGGATGGTATGGAATTGAATCGAATGGCCG
>JBDUEG010000061.1:0-13924 GCA_040002575.1 Ginsengibacter sp. | reverse complement strand
CCTTTCCTGATTGCATTAACAGCAATTTCTGCAAGTTTGGTACCCTTCATACTTGTAGCTTCTACCTGGCTCACTGCACCCGATTTGTCCACGATGAATTTTACAACACAAGTCCCATAATCTGATTCTGTAAATTCATCCGCATTTGATTGAATTTTTTGAGTTACATACCTGGTCCATGCTGATGCGCCTCCAGGGAACTGGGCATCTATTTCAACTTTAGTAAAAACTTTGTCTTCATCTTCTTTCTTCTCAACTGGCGCTGCAACTACCTGTGTTCCTTTATCCTCTACCGGCGGAGCAACAATCCCCAGATCTTTTGTTCCTTCCACAGTTTTCACATCTACTTTAGCTTCTTCAATTTGCTTTACTTCCGGTGGTGGTTTTATTACTTCTTCATCTTTTACCACTTTTGGAGGTGTGAATGCAATAGTAGCTATTGGCGGTGGTGGTGGTAATTTTGGTGGCGGCGGTGGTGGTGGTGGTGGTGGTTCATTAGGTTGTACCTGTTGTAAAGTCAGGTCTTTTACTTTCATCTCCACTACATCATCTTTTGAAGACAAATTATCAGCAATAACAGAACCTATAAACAAGATCGCGATAATTACTACAGTCGAAATAAGTGCAACGGTAATACGCTTATTATAAGTTTTCCTTAAGTCATAAGCGCCGTATTCCTTATTCCTACCTTCAAAGAGTATGTCAAGAAGATCGGCTTTTAAGATTTGATTAGCTTCCATGTTTTAATTTTTTAATTAGATACACGAATATTACTATTCCATAAAATTAATTAACTCCCGCCGCCTGCTCTGTAGCCTGAATTTTACTATATTCATCAGCAGAAGGGTCTACCATTCCATATCTTGCCACATCATTAATACTCATTTCATCAAGTATGTCAACTGCGTTTTTATAAGTTGCATCTTTATCAGGCTTGATAATTACATAAAAATCGTCATGAGGAGTTGCTTTCTTTTTATCGAGAATTATTTTCCTTACATCTTTATAATTAGTAGTTTGCATAGTAGCAGGATCACTTCCAAAATAGTAATAAACTACATTCGCTTTTCCTAGCATAATTGTCAAAGATCCCGATTCCTTCACTTTGTTTTCTTCATCCGGCTTATCAGTGTCTTTTGGCATTGCCAGGTTCATTGATGTGGGCTGGGACATAGTGGTAGTAAATATGAAGAATGTGATCAGCAAAAAACCAAGGTCAACCATTGGCGTAAGATCAACTCTGGTAGATAGCTTTTTACCCTTTTTTACACCAGGCCCTTTTTTGTGGCCACCGCCACCTTTTACTTCCATTTCTGCCATAGTAGTATAATTTTAATATTTTATAAATTTTAATAACTATTTACTTTCTGCTTGCTGCTCTTCTGTATTCTTTTTATACAATTCAGAGCCTTCAGGAACATCTTCCGCATTTGTCACAAGGTTATACTTATATTCATCATTTTTCTTAAATGCTTCAATTACATTTTTAAATGCAGGATATTTTGCAGAATTATCACCTTTAATATAAAAATTAATTTTGGTACCAAGATTGGCCTGTTTAGCAGCGCTTATCCATGCCTGCAATTCATTATTAGTACTATCAGACGGAACACCGGCAAGCTTAGTCGCTTTTATTTGTTCTGCTGTTAGCCTGTCAAATTGATTAAGCTGACTGATAGGGCCACCGATAAATGTAGCCTGCTCAAAATATCTAACATCGTCCGGCGAAAAAGTTATATTCCTTTCTTTTCCGAGTTCTTCAATTACATTCTTTCGCATCTCTTCACTCATATCAATAAATACCTTTCCCTCTTTATCAATAGAAACTTTGAAAGCATCTTTATCAGTCGCTGCTTTTGATGAAACGGAACTTGGAGGCGTAACTTCAATCGCTTCTTCAGGTTTGAATTTTGTTGTCAAAATAAAGAATGATAACAACAGGAACGCAACATCGCACATAGCAGTCATATCAACATTAGTGCTTCCGCGTTTTATTTTAGCTCTTCCCATTATTTTTTATTTAATTATAATTAGATTCAGCGATCTAAAATTTCCATAAAGAAATTTTATTTATACAAAGAAGCAAAACTCTGAGTTAGAGTAAAACCACTTTCATCTATACCATAAGTAATACCATCGATCTTTGTAGTAAATATGTTATAAGAAATAATAGCAAATGCTGAAGTACCGATACCGAGTGCCGTATTATACAAAGCTTCGGCAATACCTTTAGATAATTCTCTCGCCGCAGCGCCACCACCCGATTCACCAAGATTACTGAATGCTCTGATCATACCTACCACCGTACCTAGTAGTCCTATCAGTGTAGCCACCGATGCGATCGTTGAAAGAAATACAAGATTTTTTTCAAGCATTGGCAATTCAAGTGCGGTCGCTTCTTCAACTTCCTTTTGAATGGCTAATACTTTTTGCTCCGTATCAAGTTCTGTATCACTAATCATTGCTTTGTATTTGCGAAGGCCAGCTTTCATTACATTACCTACTGAACCCTTTTGCCTGTCGCATTCAGCAATTGCAGCATCCACTTTTTTATCGGCAAGATAAAACTGAACTTTCCTGATAAAGTCAGCATTAGAACCTTTTCCGCCAGCTCTTGATACAGTCAGCCATCTTTCAATAACAAATGTGAATACTATCAAAAAACACCCAATAAGAATAGGCACAATTATACCGCCTTCGTACATTCTTGCAAAGTCACCTTTTGGGCCAACATGTTTTGGCCAAAAACCACCTGCTTTGTCAGGAGCTGTAAAATTACTGGCAGCACCAATAACGAAACGCCAGATCACGTAACCAGCAATTATACATATGATAGGAGCAAGCAACGATACAAGGTTGTTTGACTTTCTTGCCTCAACCGATGTGGTTGATTTTACTGTGGAGTTTGCAGTAGTATTAGTTTCTGCCATAACGAATGGTTTTTAAATGTTTAAGATGAAGATGAATTTGATTAAATATTTACAAGCACAATTCTAACGAAAAAAAATCTTATAAAACTCTTTGTGTTCAAAAAAATTTTATAGCCTGATGCACAAGTTAAGGAATTAATCGAATGTTAATATTGTGATCATTAATTATTAATAAATAATAGACTATCCGGTACAGGATATCACAAATACTAAAAGTAAGATGCTTAGAGCAGCGTAAATATTATTCGTAACGTAGTGCAACGATTGGATCGAGCCTTGCAGCTTTTACTGCAGGATATATACCAGCAAACAAACCGACAGCTGAGCAAACAACTATACCGATAATCACCCAGCTCCATGGAATAACAAAACCAGTGTTAAGAAACATCCCGACAATATTACCTACAAGTACGCCAAGTATTATTCCAAAGATTGCACCTAAGAGACTAATCATCACAGACTCAAAAAGGAATTGGGTACGAATACTTTTTTTTGTGCCACCGATAGCCTTTATAAGACCTATTTCCCTGGTACGCTCATTCACTGCTACAAGCATTATATTCATAAGCCCTATCGCCGCACCAATTAAGGTAATCAGGCCAATAAAAGCGGCGGCTGTGGTGATGGCTCCCAGGCTACTCTTAAACACTTCGGCGATACTATCACTCTTATCTATGTAAAAGTTATTCTCTTCGTTTATTGCAACCTTTCGTATCGGCCTGAAGGTTCCTTTGGCTTCGCCAATTGCAGCTTCCATTTCATTGAGATCATTAACTGTTACCCCAATATCAAATGTAGTACCATCAGTAGGAAAAAGGCGGCGAATGTTATTATAGGTTGTGATAACAACATTATCAGCATTTAACAAAGCACTCGATCCTTTATCTTTCAACACTCCAACAATCCTGTAATTAATACCCGCAACTTTTATTATTTTATCTACTGCTCTTGCTATGTTATCGCCATATAATTTTTTGGAAACTCCATTCCCTAAAATACAAATACTCCTTCCGCTTTGCACATCAATTGTATTGAAATTTCTGCCAGCTAACAAGGTATAGCCACTTTGAGTAAGATAGTTTTCGTCGCCACCACGCATGGCTATGTTAGGGTTAGTCTTTATTGTTTCATTACTTACAACTACATTACCAGGCCCTCTTATTGAAATACTCACTTTTGCAGGAAAATTATATCTTTCTTTAAAAAGCTTTGCCTCCTGGTAAGTAAATATTTTTCCGTTGTTTGATTTTTTCTGCTTTAGTGCATTGACATTAGTTTTTTTAACATCATTGCGTCTTCCGAGATGAATTTCCCTATCCATGTATCTTAATGCAAAACCATTGGCACCCATGGTGGCAAAATTTTCTGCCAGGCTTTGATTCATAGAGGTAGTAGCAGTAATGATTCCAATAAGGGCCATGATACCAAATGCAATTATTGCAACGGTAATCCCTGTACGCAGTTTATTACTTTTTATAGTTCTGAAAGCGAGTGAAAAGGAATCTGCAAATTGCATTTAAACAAATATTTACACGTAAAGAAGCGTGAAGCGAATAAGTGAAGTTACTATATCAAAAGAAATTACACTTGATCAACTATATAACTTCGAAAATTTTGGTTTTTTTACCACAAAGATTCTAAGTGCACAAATTTAAAATGCTACCAATGAGATTCTGCAGAACCCTCCTCTGAAGGGCAGGAAGGCTTAATAATATATCCAATCTATCACCAACCCGGGAAGAATACCGAGTATGATGATTATTGCAGAAGTAACGATTAATAAAAATTTAAAAGAGGCGCTTACATTCACCTGGGTATTTACATCAGGAGACGGCTCTTTAAAATACATTGCCTGAATTATTCTAAAATAATAATAAGCGCTTATTGCAGCACATATTACCGCAAGTATTACAAGCCATAGCTGGTGCCCGTTTTTAAGAGCAGCAAGCAACATATAAAATTTAGCTGTGAATCCTGCCGTAAGAGGAATGCCCGTGAGTGACAAAAGAAATATCGTCGAAGTAAACGCAAGGACCGGCTGCAACTTTCCAAGGCCATTGAAACCTTCTACCGTATAATCACTCAACTTAACCAATACTGCGAAAAGGCCAATCGAAGCCAAACTATATGCGGCTGCATATAACAACAATCCTTCTCTTGCAGTATTATTAAGCGCAAAGAGTGCAAACATCATAAAGCCGGCCTGGGCTATACTCGAGTATGCAAGCATTCTCTTTACACTTTGCTGGAACACGGCTGTAAGATTTCCAATAAGCAATGTCGCTGCCGTAATTACTACGATAAGCATTTGCCATTGCTGTTGCATGTTTCCAAACGAATACCTGAAAAGCCGGATAAAAGCGATAAAGCCTGCGATCTTCACGATGGTAGCCATAAAGGAAGTAAATACTGTAGGAGCGCCATCATACACATCAGGAGTCCAGAAATGGAACGGGGCAGCAGATACCTTAAACGACATTGCAACAAGCAATAACACCAGTCCTGCTCCAATCAATACAGGTAGTTTGCCGGTGCCAAGATTTATGGAATATATAAAAAAAGAACCAAGAGAGTTTCCCCCATATATCAGCGCAATCCCCATAAGCATTATACCGGTGGAGAAAGCTCCCATTAAAAAATATTTCAAAGAGGCTTCGTTGCTTTTCAAATTACGTTTGTCGCTTCCAGTTAGTATATATAGTGGAATTGACATTATCTCAATTCCAAGAAAAAGCATCAATAACGTATTAAAAGATGAAGAGATAGCCACGCCACACAAAACAAAAAATATTAAAGCAAAATATTCTGAGACATTGCTTCCGACTTTTTCTATATCCCTCCCATTTAATAAGAAATATAAGAGGGTGCAGGAAAAAGCAATTGTATTAAAATGAAGGCTAAAGTTGTCAAACTTCAACATTCCCTTTGTATCAATTCCGAAGATATGAATCCCTCTGAACTCAAGGATATTCGCTATTATGACAATAAGAATTCCTGCAATTGCCCAATACTTGGGTGTAGTACTTTTTTTAAAAAATACCCCTCCAAACATCATAATGACACCCCAAATTGCAGATAATATAATTGCGCTCATAATTATTCAGTTGCCATTTTTCATTTTATTCTTTGCAAAATATCTGTAACAGTATCCTGTGTCAAATGCAATATGGGCTGTGGATATATGCCTAGTACAAGAATAGTAATCACCATTATCGACAAAACTATTTTTTGTCTCAGATCTATGGGCTGTGCGTTTTCAGTCAAAGAATTGGACGCACCAAAAAATACTTTTTGAACCATATTAAGCATGTAAACCGCCGACAATATAATTCCAATACATGCGAATACCGCATACCATTTATTAAATTGAAAGAGCCCGTTAAACATAAGAAATTCACTAACGAATGCATTAGTAAGAGGCAGTGCAATATTTGCCAAAGTAATTACAACAAAAAATATCGCAAGCGAAGGTGATTTAGCTGCGAGGCCTCCGAGCTCTGACATCTTTCGAATCCCCGTTTTCTTGTTAATAATATCCACCACAATCCACAAGGCTATGATATTAATACCGTGATTAAACATCTCCAGCATGACTCCATGCAGGCCAGATTCATTTTGCGAGAAAATTGCGGCTCCCATAAGACCGATATGCGCAATGGATGACCACGCCACCAGTCTTTTCAGATCATTTTGAAAAAGCGCAATACAGCTCGCATAGATAATTCCGATAACAGAAAGTATGACAACGAAATGATCGAACCTGTGAACAGCCAAAGGAAAAAGAGGCAGCAGCCACCTTATCATAGCAAATACTCCCATCTTAACCATGATGCCACTCATAACCATTACAGTTGGATAAGGCGCTTGTTCATAGGTATCTGGTTGCCAGGTATGAAAAGGAAATATCGGCATCTTTATAGCAAAAGCAAGAAAAAATAAACAAAATACACCCATCTGTCTATTGGGCGAAAGGGCGGCATTGTAAAAAGACCTGAGAGAAAATGAATGATCGGATAACGCAGAGGCTGATGGCGTATGAAGGTAGATGTAGATAATGCCTACAAGCATAAGTAAAGACCCGGCAAAGGTGTAAATAAAAAATTTAAAGGTTGCCTGTATTCTTCTTTCGCCGCCCCACCTGCTGCAAATAAAATAAACTGGAATCAATGCAAGCTCCCAGAAAAAATAAAATACCAATGCGTCCATTGCAACAAATACACCCATTAATCCTGCCTGTGATAAAAGCATAAGACCGTAAAATGAATTGGCATTTTTATATTCACTTTTATACGTTGCCGCAAAAATAAGTGGCAATGTAAAGGCTGTAAGAAAAGTAAGTATATAGCCCATACCATCAAGGCCTACATAAAAAGTAGATCCGATATATGGCAGCCATATATAGCTTACATTATTGTAATTAAAATATTCAGGATGACTTACGACGTCACTAAAAAACAAGCTGATAATCGATACAGCTAAGGTTGCTATTGAAGAAAATAATGCAAAGGCTTTTACAGATGATTCCCGCTTTATAAAAAAAGCAATAATGCCGGTAACCAGGGGAATCCAAAGAAGTAATTCAGGAAAAGTATAATAGGTACCCAGCATTATTTTATTTTGTAAACATTTGAATTATAAACAACACCAGCATTCCAAGAACCATAAGAAAAATATAGGTGCCTACCTGTCCGCTTTGCAGTAATCTTATTTGCCTGCTGCTATAGTTTATACTTTTTCCTACGCCATTTACAATGCCATCAATACCGGATTTGTCAACAACATTATTTAGAACAGCCGACAAAGATTTTAATGGCCTCACAATTATTAAATCATAGAGTTCGTCTATGTAAAATTTATTTTGAATTGCTTTCGCAAAACCACTTTCTGCTTTTTCCTGCGAGGAATAATTTTTGTATTTATTCCATGCCAAAATACAAACTGCAGCAATTAAAAAAACAGAAATCACTAACAAAATAATTTCAGTTTGTTTAGGTATCGGGTGAGAGGCGAGTAATTGCTGAGAATGCTGGAATACCGGTGCAAGGAATTCACTTAACTTATGCCCGTTATCTATAAATATTTCCGGGATGCCTACCAGCCCCCCAATAGTAGAAAGAACCGCCAGGGCTATTAATGGAAAAGTAATAGCAGCAGGGCTTTCATGTAAATGATGTAGCTGCTCGTCGGTGCCTCTGAACTTGCCGGCAAAAGTAAGCGCAAGTAAACGGAACATATAGAAAGCTGTAAGTAAAGCACCCGCTAACCCTATAACATATAATACAGGGTTTGATGCAAAAGCCGCAGCCAATATCTCATCTTTTGAGAAAAATCCTGCGAATGGAGGAATGCCTGCAATTGCAAGGCATCCAATAAAAAAAGTGATGTAAGTAATGCGCATCTTTTTTCCAAGCCCACCCATTTTATTAATATCCTGCTCACCACCCATAGCGTGAATAACAGAGCCCGCCCCAAGAAACAAAAGCGCTTTAAAGAACGCGTGAGTCATAACATGAAATACGGCGGAAGTGTAAGCACCCACTCCCAGGCCAAGAAACATGTAACCAAGTTGGCTTACAGTTGAATAAGCCAACACCTTTTTTATATCATTCTGCTTCAAAGCAATTACAGCCGCAAGTATTGCAGTAGCAAGACCTACGATCGCAACTATTGTCATGGTAGTTGGTGCAAGTGAATACATGATGTTGCTGCGGGCAATCATATAAATACCGGCTGTAACCATGGTGGCAGCATGTATCAATGCAGAAACCGGTGTGGGGCCAGCCATGGCATCAGGCAGCCAGGTATACAAAGGAATCTGCGCACTTTTACCGGTAGCGCCTACAAAGAGAAGTAATGTTATTCCGGTTAAAACCGGTGTGTTAGCGGAGATTGCAGTTAAAACACCTGTCTGGGAATTAAAAAGCTCATTAAAGGAAACTGTTCCGTATGAAGAAAGTAGCCAGAATATGCCAAGTAAAAAACCAACATCACCGATGCGGTTCATAATGAATGCTTTCTTCGCAGCATTATTATAGTCATTGTTTTTAAACCAAAAACCAATTAGTAAATAAGAACAAAGACCTACGCCTTCCCATCCTATAAACATAATAACGTAGTTGCCGCCCATAATCAGCAGCAACATGGAAAACACAAATAGATTGAGATAAGAAAAATATCTGCCATAACCTGATTGGGTTTCCTCTTTCATATAAGAGGCGGAGTAAACATGGATAAGAAATCCAACACCTGTAATTATGAGAAGAAACAATGAAGTGAGCTGATCTATCTGGAACTCAAATGGTATGTTCACTTTCCCGACATTGATGAATGGAAAGTAGTTAAGGTTTTGCGTACTAAACCCTTCCTTCGAAGCTTGCAGGAAAACAAGAACGCTTAAACAAAATGAAACAAAGATTGTAGCGCATCCAATGAAGGCGATAATATTCTTTGAAATCTTTTTTCTACCAAGCCCATTAATTAAAAATCCGATAAAAGGAAGTAGCGGTATCCAATAAACGAGATCGAAGATTCTATCCATAAATTAAAATTAACCCACCCCAAACCTCCCGACTTTATCGGGACAAGCGCTTTCCTCAAAGAGAGGGAAAAGATTTTTAATTCTTTAGCCTGTTCAAAAAATTAATGTCAATAGAATGCGTATTTCTATACATCATTACAATAATTGCCAAACCAACACTCACTTCTGCAGCTGCTACAATCATTATAAAAAAAACAAAAATCTGGGCATTGGTTGCTACTGACGGATCTGTAACACCAACACCGGCCATGTGCATTTTAGAAAAAGCCACAAGCATCAAATTGACAGAGTTAAGCATTAATTCTATGCACATAAAAACAATAATGGAATTACGTCTTGTAAGTGCGCCAATGATGCCGATGCAAAATAATGCGACAGATAAAAATATGTATGAACCCGTTTCCATCTTATAGTTTTACATATAAACCAACACCTGCAGTACCTGAAGCAGGAGCCAATGAAAAAATATCTTTTATTTTTTTTGCAGCAATACCATTGAATATATCAATGGCTTTGTATGAAGCACCCTTAGTAAGGAACTTCACAATTAAGCCTGAGCCAATTGCGCCTAACCCAGAATATAATGCGCCCGAGTAATTGTTACTTTTTACTGAGTTCCCGATTTTCCTGGCGACCGCATAAACAGCTATGGCGCTCCCGGCGTAAGCAGCGACTTTATAAACAATTCTGCCGGTCTTAAATGTATTGAACAGCTTGTTCACTGTTTCATTTTTTTTAAGGCCCAAAATTTCTGCGACTTTATTTATTTGTTGAATGGGGGTGTTGCCTAAAAAAAACTTTGGGGAAAAACCTTTGTCAACCTTCATCACTTTTCCGATGATATCTTTGAGATCAATATTATTAAGATCGATTTGCGCCGATGATTGTTTTGAAATAAATAATCCTGCGCAGAATATTAAAACAACGGCAAAATAGTTTTTCATTTATACGGGTTTTGTTTGTTCTTTTTTACCAATTATAACTGCGCCTATCATTGCACTTAAAAAAAGAACGCTACTTATTTCAAAAGGAATAACATAATCATTGAACAATGCCATTCCGAGATTTTTAATAAGGCCGACACTTGTTCCACTTTTTAAAATAACATGATTTGATGTTGCACTTGAAATGGCCGCTACTATCACAATCATCAGGCAAAGCCCGGCTACGATGCCGCCCATTCTTAAATAAATATTTTTGGAAGGTTCGGCTTCTGAATTCAGGTTCATAAGCATGATTACGAATAGGAACAATACCATTATTGCCCCGGCATAAACGATGATGTTTACTATCGCAAGAAATTGTGCATTCATTAAAATGTAATGACCGGATATTGCAAAAAAGACTACAATAAGCCACAACACACTGTACACAGGATTTTTACTGGATACCACGCCAATAGCAGCAACAATAGCTAAGGCAGATAAGAACCAGAATAAAATTTGTGTTACCGGCATTTATTGGTTGATGGTTAAAAGGTTTATTAGGTTATTAGTTTGTTGACAATCATATTTTAAAACAGGTCTCGCGTGTCACAGCCCTCTCCTTTGTCCGAAGGACTCCTTTGGAGGAGAGGGCTTAAGCTGTGGCCTCTCAATGTTCGTTTCCATGCCCCAACGGTTGGTTCGCCCTGCTTCCGCGGGCTTTTGCGAATGCATCAGGATTTTCTTTAGGGTGTGGGATCAATAAGTCCTTCTTTCCGTAAATAAACCCCTTGCGATGATAATTTGCCGGGGTAAATGTCTCACTTAAATAAACGGCATCTTTAGGACAAGCTTCTTCACATAAGCCGCAGAATATACACCGCAACATATTTATTTCATACTTAGCCGCATACTTCTCTTCACGATATAAATGTTCTTCGCCGGGTTTGCGCTCCGCCGCCTCCATAGTAATCGCCTCAGCAGGGCAGGCAACGGCACATAAACCGCATGCAGTACAATTTTCACGGCCTTCCTCATCCCGATTTAAGATTTGTAATCCACGAAATACAGGACTAAATGGCCTCTTCACTTCAGGATAATTTATGGTAGGTTTCTTCTTAAAAATGTGGCTAAATGTAATAAGCATGCCCTTAAATATCGAAGGCAAATACATGCGCTCCCATATCGTCATTGGCTTTCTCGAAACGGGCTTTATTCTATCGGTTAATGCTTGCATTTATATAAAGAGGTCTATGGTTTTCATCTTATCAATTATTACGTGCGCAAAAATATTATTATTATATTTTAGAAATGCCAGTGATTTTGTTTTAATAAAATTAAAGCACCTGTTATCAGCATGTTTAAAAGCGCCAGTGGCAGCAATATTTTCCATCCGAGATTCATTAGCTGATCATACCGGAATCTTGGAATGGTCCAACGCACCCACATAAATAAAAATATAAAGCAAGCAATTTTCGCAAAAAAACATGCTCCCTGCAATATCGCCATCCAGTTCACCCCGATTTTGTCAATTGCAGTAAGGTCATTTACAAAAGGAATATCATAACCTCCAAAATACAAGCTTACCATTACTGCACTGCTAAGAAACATATTAATATATTCTGCGAACAAATAAAACCCAAGTTTCATAGAGGAGTACTCAGTATGATAACCACCAACCAATTCGTTCTCCGCTTCAGCCAGATCGAAAGGAGTTCTGTTTGTTTCAGCAAATGCACAAATAAGGAATATTAAAAAACCCAAAGGTTGCTTTGCAATATTCCACCAATGATCTGTTTGTTGGCCCACCATTTCCTTCAGGCTCAGCGTTCCTGTTACCATTAGCAATGCGATAATGGCAATACCCATTGCCAGTTCATAACTTATGATCTGTGAGGCTGCACGCATGGCGCCCATCAATGAAAATTTATTGTTGCTAGCCCAACCGCCAATCATTATACCATAAACACCCAAACTGACCACTCCAAACACATACAAGATTCCAATATTGACATCAGCAATCTGTAATGAAATATCCCGGTTAAAAATATGAATCTTATTCCCCCAGGGCACCACCGCTCCCACCATCATGGCAGTAAGCATTGCCAGGCACGGACCAAGTATGAATAAAAATTTGGATGAAAAAGTGGGGATGATTTCTTCTTTGAAAAAAAGCTTTAAACCATCTGCCAACGGCTGAAAGATCCCACCGGGCCCCGCACGATTGGGGCCTCGCCTATCCTGCAGAACAGCAGCAATCTTACGTTCAGCATATGTGGAATACATTGCCACAATCAATGAACCGCTAACGACAGCAACAATTAAAATTAATTTTTCGGTGAACACAGCCCAGTCGATGGCTAAAAATGTTTGGGTTAATGGCATGCTTTAATTCTGATTGTTAGGCAAATGCTTGTGATCGTTTATTAACTGATTCTCCAGCGCTGCTTCAGCAATATCTTTAGACTCATTATTTTCTATAAATGTAGTTGACGTTGCAGGCCCCGGTATCATACTTAAATCAATTTCTGGCCTGTTCACTTCACTCTTATCATGAATCTTCAATAACAAATGAGGCTTCCTGCCATTGAGAACTTTGTTTAAGGGATCAGACGGTTGCACTTTCACTTCATAATGGTTCGCAGAAATAACAGAGTGCCTGTTAATTTTGGAAGGATGTTCAATAATCCAATCTGAACTTTTCTTTTTATCAAAACGACATGTGTTGCATATCCAGCCGGTTTTACCGTCTTCATAAGTTTGTATCTCACCCCACTCGTCTTTCCTTGCCGTTACACGAAACACCTCTTCACCCCGGTTCCATAAGGTTACTTTTCCACAGCATTTGTCGCAATCACGATGTGCGTCCATTGGTTTGAGAAACCACACCCTGTTTTTAAATCTAAATGTACGGTCGGTAAGTGCGCCCACCGGACAAACATCAATAACATTTCCGCTAAAATCATTTTCAATAGCCTTCGAAATATAGGTAGATATATCGGAATGATCACCTCTGTCTAAAATTCCATGAACACGATTGTTAGTTAGTTGATCGGCAACGTACACGCAACGGTAGCAAAGAATGCATCTCGTCATATGCAATTGAATGTATGGACCGATATCTTCCCGTACAAAAGTGCGCCTCTTAAATTCATAACGCGTCTGTACTGCTCCGTGTTCAAATCCCAGGTCTTGCAACGAACACTCTCCGGCCTGGTCACAGATAGGGCAATCCAAAGGATGATTAATCAATAAAAATTCAACAACACCTTTCCTGGCATCTATAACTTTTTCGCTGGTAATGTTTTTAACAACCATTCCATCCATTACGTTTGTCCGGCACGATGCCAACAGCTTGGGCATAGGTCTTGGATCAGCCGTTGAACCGGATGAAACTTCTACAAGGCAGGTTCGGCATTTACCACCACTGCCTTCAAGCTTGCTATAGTAGCACATGGCAGGAGGCGCAACTTCACCTCCAATCATACGAGCTGCATTAAGAACGGTGGTTCCTGCAGGCACATCAATGGTGA
>JBDUEG010000060.1:0-13950 GCA_040002575.1 Ginsengibacter sp. | reverse complement strand
ATACCCCCCCATAAAATTGGAATGCTCTGCTAACTGAGTTACGCAGTCTACAATAACTGAAGAAGGAATAAAAACGCTTGACATAGAGAAAATGTATAGAAATTACTAAACACCAAACGAACTGCCGCAACCACAAGTTGTACTTGCATTAGGGTTATTAAAGGTAAATCCCCGGGAGTTTAATCCCCCTTCCCAATGTATTTCCATATCGGTTAAGTATATACTGTGAGCAGGATTCAATATACATGGTATGCTTTCAATTTCGAAGTATTCGTCGTGGTCTGTTTTGGTTTCGAAACCAAGTATATAAGTCATACCAGAACATCCGCCGCCTTTTACGCCTACACGCAAAAATTTATTAGAATCAAACCCCGGCTCGTCCATAAGCCGCTTAATTTCATTGATTGCGCCATTCGTAAAAGTGACCGGCGTTTTATTGATTGTTTCCATAATTATTTACTTATTAAATACGATCTGAGTCTTTTGGCCGTTAATATTTCAACAAAATATTAATCTTTTCACCTGCAAATTTACAACCCTTCCCTATTAGGATTGATTATTTTTGCTGAAATTATCACAATGTCAACATTTGAAACCATTGTTGTCATCCTGATGGGAGTCATTTTTTTAGCTACTATCTGGATGATTACAGAATTTACAGGCCTAAAAAAAGAAATCAAAGAAAAAACCGGTATAGATCCTGAAACGCTCAAGCTTAGATTGCAAGCCTATGAAAGGCTAACATTACTTGCAGAAAGGATCTCTCTTCAGAATTTATTATCACGCACGCCTAATGCCGGCCTTTCATCCCGCCAAATGCAGATTTCACTGATTGATGCTATTAAGCAGGAATATGAGTATAACGTAAGTCAGCAAGTTTACGTGTCCACAGAGGTATGGAAAGCTATTAATAATCTTAAAGAACAAAATATCTATGTAGTAAACCAGCTTGCATCAACGCTTCCTTTTAAGGCTTCGGGCATGGACCTTAACAAGCAGATCATCGATTTTCTCATTAATAATCCCAAAGCTTCTCTTCACAATGTGGTGCTGGATGCCTTAAATTTTGAAGCAAAGAAAATTATGTAATTTCTTTGCCTGATATTTAAGTAAGTAATGAAAAAGGTTTATACCGATTCCGGCATAGAAATTAAGAAAGTTTACACATCTGCAGATGTTCCCCTATCTGCGAATCCGGAAATAGCGCCCGGCGAGTTTCCATTTACAAGAGGAGTCCAGGAAGACATGTATCGTGGTCGCCTCTGGACGATGCGACAGTATTCGGGCTTTAGTACAGCTGAAGAAAGTAATAAGAGGTATCACTATCTTCTCTCACAGGGGGTAAACGGATTAAGCGTTGCTTTCGATCTTCCCACGCAAATAGGATATGACAGTGACCATCCGCTTTCAGAAGGGGAAGTTGGAAAAGTAGGAGTTGCCATAGATTCGATAGAAGATATCGAAGCCTTATTTAAAGACATTCAATTGTGCGATGTATCTACATCAATGACAATAAATGCAACCGGTTTTATTTTGCTTGCATTTTACGTGGCTCTTGCAAAAAAACAAGGTGCTGATCTTTCAAAACTCCAGGGAACTATTCAAAACGATATTCTTAAAGAATATGCCGCAAGAGGTACTTATATATATCCTCCTAAGCCTTCCATGCGTATTATCACCGACGTTTTCGAGTGGTGCAGCAAGGAACTTCCAAAATGGAATACAATTTCTATCTCCGGTTATCACATACGTGAGGCAGGAAGTACGGCGGTGCAGGAAGTGGCATTTACTTTAAGCAATGGAAAAGCCTATGTTCAGGCGGCTCAGCAAAAAGGGCTTGATATAAATATTTTCGGAAAAAGATTGTCTTTTTTCTTTAATGCGCATAATAATCTTTTCGAAGAAGTAGCAAAGTTCAGGGCGGCAAGAAGAATGTGGGCAAAGATCATGAAAGATGCCGGGGCTACTGATGAAAAAGCTATGATGATGCGTTTTCACAGCCAGACAGGAGGAAGTACACTTACTGCCCAACAGCCACTCAATAACATTAGCAGGGTAACAGTGCAAACGCTTGCTGCCGTTCTTGGGGGCACTCAAAGCCTCCATACTAACGGCTACGATGAAGCGCTAAATTTGCCGACAGAATCTGCAGCGGCGACAGCTTTAAGAACGCAGCAAATAGTAGCTTTTGAAAGCGGAATTGCAGATACCGCAGACCCGCTTGCCGGAAGTTACTTTGTTGAAAGGCTGACTAATGAAGTTGAAGCTGAGGCATGGAAAATAATAGGGAAAATTGAGTCAATGGGTGGAAGTGTTAGCGCCATTGAGCAGGGCTTTATGCAAAACGAAATTGCACAGAGCGCTTATCAATATCAACAAAGTGTAGAGTCAAGGGAGAAAATAATTGTAGGTGTGAACGCGTTTACAACTGGTGAGGAATTAAAGCCTCCGAAATTTGCAATTGATGATAGTATCCGGCAGGTTCAATCGGATAAATTGAAATACTTAAAACAGAGAAGAGATAATATAAAAGTTGCTGAGATTTTGGAGAAAATCAAAGCAGATGCAACTGTTAATAATAATTTAATGCCTGTAGTAATAGAAGCTGTTGAAAATTTCTGCACTTTAGGAGAAATTTCAGATGCACTGAGATCAATTTTTGGCGAATACAAATAACGTAATGATTTAACCGTGAGATATTTTGTACTTATTTTTCTCTCTTTGTTTTTGGCTAATACTTATGGTCAGAAGTTTGCCTTGCTCGACAAAAGCCTTGCACAGCCCGTAGTTTATACCGACCAGGTTACTCAAACCGGTAAACTTAATGGCTTCTTTCCTGTTGAAAACAAATCACTCCCCCAATTTTTAAAAGCACTCGGGGAAATTTCTCAAAAGCTTTCTACACATGGGCCATTAGGTGAAGTGAAACAATACCAAATCGGGTGTATAAAGTTTACGGGATTGACAATTTCTGTAGCATCAGGTGACAGGCTTGATTATGTAATTACATCTACCTGTGCCAATGTCAGAAAAAGTATGCACCTGAGTGATGCAAAGCTTAGCAATGAAAACAACGCGTTTTTCATAAATACCTTGATAAAGTATATTAATAGTTCCCGCAAATAATTGAGAGACTCGCGAACAGTTGTGTTTTCGTATCCTCACCATTTTCTTAAAAATCACGGAAAGAACTCGTCTTATTTACTTTGATATCGCGAAGAAGAGGCGACTTCGGACTGATATTAATGCTAAAAAAACGATACCTGCCCACAGGCGATACATTGATAGACATTTGCCAACAATGCATGTCTCTGGAAATAGAAAGGGCGATTGTATTCAGTTGTCCAAGGGAAATATTATAATACCCATTCACACCCATTTGCCATTTAGAAGTCAGGTTTAATGTTCCACCAAAACTTGTGTTTTGCGTAAAGTCGCTCCTGAAACCGTTATTTGGCACGAAAATTTTAGAAAAGCTTAAAGAGTATGAGAAATTAACTGACCATGGAATATTGAAGTCTGCAAATTCACCCGGATTGTTTGTAATGTAGGTTAACTCACTGTTATAGGTATCATCAGTATATCCATCGTTTCTTAGCAAATCATCCCGTTGCTGATTAGTAGGCGTTGTTGTCCCGGTTTTTTTATCGCCGCCTCGAAAATTACTCGATACAGAAACGTTTCCACTTACTAGTCTTCCTAACGAAAATGCATTTCGTTGCCATAAGAAATCGTTCACTCTCCTTCCTTCTGCGTTTACCTGGTAAGGATCCAGCACAGCGCCGGCTGTAATGTTTATCTTATCAAACAAATTACTTCTTGCGGAAAGAACAATTGGGCTTAGCTGAAAGGAATCCGCGAAAAAGTTATAACTGGTGTTTAGGCTAAACCCGTCTATAAGCGATACTTTTTTTAAAGCATTTTCACCGGTATCTTTTTTGTTGCGCACTTTCATTGACAGGTTGTTATCGATGCCAAAAGTCAACCCGCCAAATCTTCCCGGCGAGTAAGCACTAAAAACATTTCGCTCAAAAACAGAGAACTGGCCTTTTCTACCGGTGGTATCAACCTGTGCGTAATAAAAAGTGTTTTTATTGAACTCGGGTTTATAACTAAAGCCCAGCGTCGGGCGTATTTCGTGTCGTATAGCCTGTATTTTGGCGTCTTTGTTTTTAGCGGTTATCATCCCAAATATTCTTGTTGAAATTCCCATTCCGAAAGACATTTGCCTGGCTGTGTAAAAGCCCTTCTGATAAGTAGTGTCAAGTTTTTTTCTTGTTGCGTTCCATGTTCTAAAGAGCTTTCTTTGGTACCATGTTTCGTCATAACTAACGGAAGGGGCTACCTGGAAAGCGCCTATTTGCGGGAGCGAAAGCGAGATAGGTACCGAATGGTGTGCCCCAAATTGAAATGTATCAGCTATCTGCCTGAAAATGTGACCGAGTGTATCATAAAAAGAGAAAAGGCTTTTAGCATTTCCGTTATAAGCAATTCCCAGGTTCTCATACCATTTGGGAGTGCCAACAAATTCTTTTTTTCTGAAGGGATATATGGTTTGTACGTTAAACCCCACATCAGGCAGGTTTACATTAATGATTTTTAAGTTGGTATTTTGATTATGATTTGCCGTTACCGTCAAATTAAAAGGCTTATCCTTCCATGTTTTTGAATAAGCAATGGTTGAGTATAACTGGTTTTGAAAATTCTGAACAGGCCTGTCCGGCACGTAAGAGTTATAACTGCTCGAGCCTGCATTTACACTGGCGCTAAAGGTAACGCCGGGCCTCGCCTTGCTGTCAGTCGAGTGGCTCCATGCAATATGATAACTTCGATTCACGGAAAAATCGGGATCACCTTTAAAGTTGGATTTAAAATTTTGGATATCAAAAGAAATGCGTCCAGTATACCTGTATCTTTTGGTATAATGCGGATTTACATTAAGCGTCCATCCGCCATAAGAATAAATGTTAGTTTTTAAAATAACATCCCAATAGTCACTTATTACTTTATAGTAGCCTAAGCCCTCAAGCCCCAACCCTAATTGTTGATTCGTGGCAAAATTAGGAGCAATAAAACCTGAATGCCGTCCCTGGCTCAAAGGGTATATTCCAAATGGAAGATAGATTGGGATAGGTACACCTTCAAACTCAGGATGCACCGGTCCGGTGATTGCAACCTTGTTATTAATGAATTTTATTTTGTTGCTTATAAAAGCAAAATGTGGCGTATCAAGATCACATGTTGTGAATCTTCCCCTTAAGGCATAGAATACGTTATTGTCTACTTTCTTTATCACCTGCCCATACACATACATTTCACCTTGTTGTGTGTAGGTACTTTTTGTGAGTCCCTTTCCGCTTTTCATATTGAATCTTATGGAATCACTTTGCGATGTGAAGTCACTTTGCTTATAGGTGGGGAAGGCAATTACCTTACCGGCACTATCTCTTTTAATAGATGCAATAATATCTCCTGATGCCTGATCAAAGGCGATCACAGGAGCCGTTAATACATTGTCCTTATAATTGGTAACTGCTTTTTGCCCATAGAGCGTTACCGTTTTGCCCGGCACATCAAGAACCATAGAATCTTCAGCAGAATAATCAACAACAGCCTCTATAGCATTTTTTGATAATTTGTACAATAAAGTATCCGTTGTTTTGGTTAATGATGCTGAGTCTTCATTGGAAACAGAATCAATTTTATTTAATGGAATCGTATCAGCAAGAGAGATCCTGATTTCTTTAAGGGAATCAGAAGTTGAAATTTGTTTTATTGGTATTGTCAATTTTTGATTGCCTGGGGGAACCGTATCTAAAGAGTGAGTTAAAGATGTGTGAAAAGAAAAAACTGATTGCTGTTTATCCTTACTTTGAACCGTTAGTGTAAACAAGATGACCGCAGCCGCGAAAGTCAATATTGTTTTTAAGCTAACTTTGTTAAACATGTTCATAGCAGTAGCAAACAAAAATAGATAGATTTCAATTAAGGTTTTGTGAAGATTGATTGTTATAAGTATCGTACCTGATTATAAATTTTTATTTTAAAAATGACCAAACGCAGGAAACTGTTTTCATTGTTATCAATACCAAAAGCCGGGTTTATTCTTTTGAATGTCTTAATGCTCATTTCCACCAATATAAATGCGCAAGGCAAAAAGATTAAAACGATTATTATAGATGCAGGCCATGGGGGGAGTGATGCAGGAGCACGTGGTGAATACGAAGGCACACTAGGTTCAGCAGAAAAAAACATAACGCTTGCAATTTCGAAGAAGTTGGTTGAGACCTTAAAAGAAAAAATGCCCGGCGTTCAGATAATTCCCACCAGGACTACTGATATATTTCAAAATCCAAGAGAAAAAGCCCAGATCGCAAATGACTATCGCGGAGATCTTTTTGTATGCATTCATGCGGATGCGGTTGACCTAAAAACTGGCTCACGTATTCTCGGCTACAAAACCCAAACGTACACCACGGTGAAGTACGTTGGCAAAGGAAAGAAAAGAAAAAAAATCGTAACTCCTCACACACGTGAAGTGGCAATCCGGCAATACTTTAAAATTCCTACAGAACGAAAAGGTACCAGTACCTGGATCTTTGCTGCACATAAAACGAATGATAAGATCAAGGCAATGGAGCAGAGCGACCTTATGTTTACAGCAGACGAAAACGATAGCACACTCAACATTAACGATGATAGCCCCGAGTGGCGTGCGAAGGCATTGCTATACACTCAAAACTATTTCAAGAGAAGCTATAAGCTGGCATCAGTGATACAGGAAGATATAGCTGACATGGGCCGCCAGGACCTGGGAGTTCATCAACGCCAGAAAGGTATATGGGTGCTACAGGCAACTTCAATGCCTGCTGTATTAGTTGAAACAGGCTTTATTGCTAACTATGATGATGAACGCTATCTTAATAGCGAAACAGGCCAGCAGGAAATTGCAGAATCCATTACCCGTGCCCTGATAAAATACAAATTGCAGATGGAAGGTTCAGATATCACTCCAACCACTGAAGTTTCATCTTCCAAATAATAATTCAACACTTCGCCGGGGGATGCTTAAGTTTCAATTTCGTTTTAGTACTTTATTATTGCCCCTGACTTTTACATGCCAACAAAGATTCACTATTTTCGCCATAGCTTTCTTAATGACCAAAACTTAGCTGGCTTATTATTAAATAGGAAAAATGAAAATTAATAACGAAACGAAAATAGGGCTACTTGCAATTCTTGGAGTGGCCATGCTTGTATTGGGCTTTAATTATCTCAAAGGCAAGAGTCTTTTTAAAAAGGAAACGCATCTCTTTGCGGTATATCAAAATGTGCAAAGTCTTTCAAAATCCAATTCGGTCATCATTAATGGCTTACAGGTGGGTACAATAGCTAATCTTGATGGCGGAAAAGAAATGAGAGAAATTGTTGTGACCGTTAATCTTTCAAAAGATGTAAATATTCCATCAAATTCTCTGGCGGTAATTAATCCAAACCTGCTTGGCAACCCTGTGTTGGAGATACAATTAGGAAACTCAACTAAATATCTTCAGTCAGGAGATACATTGATAACCTCTCTTAGCGGAGGTGCTTTTGATGAAGCCCTGAAATTGATAAATCCTGTTTTATACGAGGTGCGTAATGCGGTAAAATCATTAGATTCGGTTTTGCATATAGTTACCGGTGTTTTCGACCCCTCTACAAAAAATAATATAAGAGGAATTCTGCAGAATTTAAATGCTACTACCGCATCCTTTGCATTATCAGCAGCTTCCTTGCAGCAATTAATGAACGCTCAAACCGGTGCTCTCGCTCATACTCTTGAAAACGTAAATTCTTTTACTGCCAATCTTAATTCTAATAATGACAAGCTTAACGACATTCTTGGCAATGCGCAGAAAGCGTCATCGAAGTTTGCCCAGATTGATCTGAAGCAAACACTTGATACCCTGAATGCCGCTGTTGAAAATTTTAAAAGAGGTTCTGAAAAGATCAACAGTAAAGATGGCTCACTCGGCCTGCTGCTTAATGACAAAAAATTATATACCAATCTCGAATCAACTACTAATAAAATAAATATTCTTCTTGATGATATAAGAGTTCATCCTAAGCGCTACGTAAATATTTCAATCTTAGGAAAAAAAGATAAAGGCAATTATATCACAGCGCCTTTGATAGATGATACACTTAAAGTGGTTAATTAACCGCGTCCACATGCGAATTAAAATTGTTTGCCTGCTTATTTTATTAAGTATTGGTTTTAACTCGTATTCGCAAATTACTCCTCCGCCTGTTGCTCACGACACAATAAGAGAGTTTGAAATAATAAGAGGCCCCAGCATGCGTACCGTACGCATAGACTCGCTTACTACGCTGCAAACAATTGCCGGCGGTGCTGTAATTAAACAGGAAACTACAATTTTCACAAGTGACAGTGCAGTTATAAATCCTACTACTCATGTAGTAGAAGCATTCGGCAATGTACACATCAACCAGGCAGATAGTATTCAGACGTACGCTGATTATTTGAAATACATTGGAACGGAAAAAACGGCATACTTGAAGAGGAATGTAAGGCTTACCGACACGAAAGGAACTTTATTTACGCAGGATCTTGACTATAATCTTAATACCGGTATAGGAAATTATCACAATGGAGGAAAAGTCATTAACAAAGGAAATACTATTACCAGCCGTGAAGGCACTTACTATGCCGATACTAAGGACGTATATTTTAGAAACAATGTGGATGTGATCGGTCCTAAGAATCGTATAAAAGCTGATTCTCTTATTTATAATATGCGAACAGAGGTAGTTGCATTTACCGGCAATACTAATATTAAAAGTAAGGAAGTAGATATCGTTACAACGCAGGGTACTTATGATCTTAAAACAGGCAATGCCTTTTTCACAAGCCGCACTTCTGTTAAGGATAGCAGCGGTAGAATTTATATTGCCAATAATATGGCACTCGATGATAAATCAGGAAATGCCCAATTGGAGGGCAATGCAATAGTGAAAGATTCTGCAAACGGATTTATAGTTACAGGTAATCAAATTTTTTTAAACAAGAAAAATAATTCATTCCTTGCTACAAGAAAGCCGGTGATGATAATTCAGCAAAAAGATGACAGTACTTATATAGCCGCCGATACACTTTTCTCGGGGCTTTCTTCGTCTGAAATGAATATTGAGATGGTCTTACAACAAGACAGTATTGTAAAAGATAGCCTGAAAATAAATATAGACCCAGGCAACTCCACAACGCCTACACCGGGAGACAGTACGCTAACTTTTAAACCCGGTAACGTCAGCGATTCTTCCAGGAACATAATGCATATAATTGATTCCTTGAAATCACGAAAAAGGGAGATTACCAAAAGCCAGATCACAAATCCGGAGGAAAGCGCACAAGGAATCGATTCGTCAAAAAAAGTTCCTAACGCAAATAATTTTTTAACGCACGACTCCTCTTCTGTGGACTCATTGCGAATTATATCGCCTCCTGCTGCAATTGATAGCATCAACAAGAGTAGCGGCATGCTGAAAAATTCAATAGTTAAATCTGATTCGGCTGTTCGATATTTTCTTGCATTCCACCATGTAAAGATTTTCAACGATTCACTTCAAAGTATTTGCGACAGCCTTTTCTTCTCGTCAAAGGACTCGGTGTTTAGATTATTTTATGATCCCGTAATTTGGAGTGGTCGGAGCCAGGTAACGGGCGATACTATTTTTCTATATACAAAAAATAAAAAGCCGGAAAGGTTATATGTATTTGAAAGAGGAATGATGGTAAATAAAACAACGCAGGGCTTTTATAACCAGATGGCTGGTAAAACTATCAATGGCTATTTTGTCGATGGCCGTATTGACTATATGCGTGTAAAAGGTTCACAGTCGGAAAGTATATATTATGCACAGGATGAAGACAGCGCATATATTGGAATGAACCGCGCTACCGGTGATGTTATTGACCTTTATTTCAAAAATGATGATCTTATAAAAGTTCTTTTTGTAAATGATGTAAAAGGTAAAATGTACCCGATGCGGGAAATACCTGAAGAAGAAAAGAAATTAAAGAACTTTATCTGGCTGGATGATAAGCGGCCTAAAAACAGGCTTGAGCTCTTTGAGTAATACTGGTGCAGCTCATTCATGTTTGTCTTCATTTATCTGGTTCGCGATTTTAAGATCCGGGAAAATAGACACTATCATAATCAGGACTGAACTTACTATTAATAAATAAAGGCCAGCTCTTTTTTCAGGGCAGTATGCATTATAACAGGACGTGAACAGAATATAAGTTTTTATAAGATAGCCAAGATTAAGTGCTGATAAAAAAAGGTGCACTCTTTTAGCCCATATTTTATCCAGGTAAATTAATACAAGCGATGCGATGGCAAAAAAGAAAAAAAACTTTCCTGGTTTTCCATAATTATTTTTTTCTGAAAAAAAACCATTGAAGGTCTTATCAAGATCTGCATAATAAGCCCAGGGTAAAAAGCAGCTAAGAATAAGTAAAGCACATGCAAATAGCCCCAACACTTTATAATATTTCATCGTCAGTATTTAATTATTAATCCGGTTACAATGGCTATTCCTATACTAAGCAGGGTGCCAATTACCAGGTATTCCGTTTTGATTTCCTGGCGATCTTTTTCATTAAATCTTATAATTCCTTTTGCCGCAATTAATAAACCTATCGCTGAATATTGGCTTTGCATTACGAAGATCAAAATGATGATTCTTTCCACAATGCCAATCCATTTGCCGGCATTTGCAAGGTTTTCAGAATCAGGAATTTTGTCCCGCCAGTTTTTTGTTAGTTGACCTATTAAAATTCCTGATGGACTTGTAAGAAAAACACAGGCTGTAAGAATAAGCCAGAAATGGGAATCATTGCTAACCCGTATCCACAACTGCTGTACATTTTCCCAGTGAAAAAATGTAAAATACCAGCATACTCCAATTACTATTATATGAAATAGCTGGTCAATTAAAAAATAAGTACTGTTTTGTTTTTGGTAGGACTTCCAACCGTCAATAAGAGTATGTGTAATTAAAATAATTAACCCAACCAGCCAATATTGCCAACCAATTAGTATCCATGCGGTGAGTGCTGTTATGGTTCCATGAAGATAGAGTTTATTAGAGGCGAAATGTTTCTCGTTGCGATTTATTACCCAGCTTCGTGGTTGTAAAACAAAATCTGTTAACAGGTGAGCTAATAATAATTTTATGAACCATGTCGATGCAACGAACATTCGTAATAATTAAGTGGCTAATATTTTTTTTAATTGCTTAAACTGGTTTAATTAATTGCGTAACCAGGAGTTCATACTGACTTATAAGTTTTTCAATCTCGGACCATCGTCCTGAATTTGCGTGCTGGCTAATTGTACTCTTTGATTTTTTTAGTGTCTTTACAACATCCTGCTGCAAGCCGCCTTTTAATAACTGAAAAATCACTTTTGCCTGCTTTGATGTCATCTTGCTATAAATCGAATTTATGTAATCTGCAATTATTTGAAAACTGAGATTGGCCATCGTATGTCCAACAGAAATTATCAGCCTTGCATTTGTTTGTTCTATCGAATCAAAGGCGCGGCCCGATATTATAAAGGCTTCACCCTTTGCCGAGCCGAGTGTTTTAATATTATCTTCTACCTCTCCCAATCCTATGCTCACTTTTACGTCTGTTTCAGTTTTTTCTTTTATACTTATTGCTACAGTTCTGCAAAGTAATGCAATACGTAAAGAATTGCCTGCCTCCTTTATAAGTACCTGGAAGCTGTCTCCCCGGTAAAATTCATACTTATTTGGCTTCAGTATTTGTTCCAATGATTTCAGCAATGTCTTTTCGTTTGCAGGAGAAAGCCTGGTGGAATTCACAATATCTCCTGTTATAACTGCCTGCATAAAATCAATTTAAAACATACGAACTTTTGCCTGATTCGTATAAATGTACGAACTCATTATAAAATCGTCCTACTTAATGTTAGTTAATTCGTATAAATATACGAATTATTACTTAGTTCGTGTGTTTATACGGAATACTGATAAGTTCGTTCAAAAATATTTACGTCCTGGATTGCCTTACAAGAGATGCGACAAACTTATCATAAGAATACCGGCATAAAAATCTTTCTATGAATTCAATTAAGATTAGTACTTTAAATCTTTATTAAAGATAATAATATGGAACAGCCATCTATGGTGATTAAAGATACAAGTGCAAATCCTGCTCCACTTGGCCTGCTTGCATTTGGACTCACTACCGTTTTACTTAATCTACATAACGCGGGGTTTTTTGAAATGAATTCGATGATACTTGCCATGGGAATTTTTTATGGAGGAATAGCGCAAATCGTTGCAGGGATCATGGAAGTAAAAAAGAACAATACTTTCGGGTTTACTGCATTTGTTTCTTACGGATTTTTTTGGCTTAGTCTCGTTGCTCTTATTATAATGCCAAAGCTAGGTTGGGTTAGTGCAGCATCAGAAGATGCAATGATTGCCTATTTAATCATGTGGGGAATATTTACCGGGCTGCTTTTTTTTGGCACGCTTCGTATCAGCAAAGCATTGCAATTTGTATTTGCCACCTTAACCATTTTATTTTTTTTGCTGGCCCTCGGTGATGCAACTGGTAATTCCGCATTAAAAACTTTTACGGGTTATGAAGGTATTATATGTGGCGGATCTGCTATCTACACAGGGGTGGGCGCCTTACTCAATGAAATGTATGGCAGGCAGGTTTTGCCATTGGGAATAGTAACTAAAAAATTATAAAACCACTGTGATTTCAGTGTTAGTAAATTTTAACTCGCAAATAATGTTTAGTAATCATAGTTCGGCGTAAATTTATTATATGGAGAATGAATACCAAACACTGCAAACAATCTTTCATATAGTTAAGTATGATAGCCATCCTGAGACTTATCTATGTAGCCCGGGAGAAATAATACTACGGCAATCGCAGGATTGGGATACCATCCAGCAGCATTTGCAATTACTGGTAAACCAGGAATTGGTTGTAATGAAACAACTTGATAAGCTCGCAGTTTGTATTACACATAAGGGTTTGGAAAAAGCCAAATCTTTGCTTCAGTCTCATCGGCCAGTGTTTAGTTTTTCAACTAACCTTGCTTCATCGGAGCCAAAATCTTTAGCCTCTTAACTTTTACCTTGTTTTGTTAACCCGGTTGTTACGCTTAGATATGTATTGTATTCCTCTCAGCGTTAATTAATTTTTTGTAAGAGAGTACCGGAAAATTGTTTACGTCCAATAATTATTTTGTAGGAGCTTCTGCAAAAACCCGAACTTGAATATAGAATTACATTGTATTTTTAATTTAGAAAATATCTCCGCCTCCCTTAGAAATAAAGTCGTCACTAAGATTTATAATTTAACCCGGGGTTAAATAAATTTTGAATGCTGACTGCAAGTGCCTTGAAAAATTTTTTACAATTTTCATTTTTTATCTAACCATTTTTCATCAAAAATTAATTCTATGTCAGTATGGGGCCCTCTGCAGTCGCGTTATGAAACTAATCAACCACGCAAAATACTAGCTCTTGATGGAGGCGGTATCCGGGGAGTTTTAACGTTGGAAATTTTGGCTGAGATGGAAAAGCAACTAAAGCAAAAACTCAATAAGGGAAGTGATTTCGTTTTGGGTGATTACTTTGATTACATAGGAGGTACCAGTACAGGAGCTATTATTGCCGCCGGTTTATCAATAGGAATGTCCGTACAGCAATTACTTGACTTTTATATAAAGAAAGGCAAGGACATGTTTGATAAAAATTTCATTTTGAAAAGATGGAAAGCATTATATGAATCGGGGCCATTGCTTGAAATGCTTAAGGAAACTTTTGGTGAAGACACAGACCTGATGGTAAGAAAAGGTAAATACAAATCCCTTTTACTGGTGGTAACAATGA
>JBDUEG010000059.1:0-13982 GCA_040002575.1 Ginsengibacter sp. | reverse complement strand
ATTGATGGCTTTACGCCGCAGCAGCGTTTCTTTCTTAGCTGGGCGCAAGTATGGAGAAATAATACGCTGCCTGAAACAGAAGCACAGTTAATTAAAACTGACCCTCATTCTCCGGGGATGTACCGCACGAATGCCACGGTAAGCAACATCGATGAATGGTACGCTGCATTCAATGTAGAGGAGGGCGATAAAATGTATAAACCAAAGGATCAAAGAATACATATTTGGTGATACATGTTTCAGGATAAAAAACCTGCCGGTAAATAGTCACTATCGATTTCGGAAAGCATAATAGCTTTTTGCAGTTTTCGCTTTATAAAAATCCTTAAGATCCTGCTTATCAATTTATATCAGCGAAAAAAAATACGACCAAATTATACAGTGCTTAATATTTTAGATTAAGCACTGTTTTCACATTATTAAGTTTAATATTTCTTCTATACATTTACCAAAACTACTGTATGAAATTATTTGTTGCCGGCTTGCCTTATGATCTTGATGACGCTGAACTGGAAGAAATTTTCGAGAAATTTGGAACCGTATCATCCGCAAGGGTTGCTATGGATAGGGAAACCGGGAAAAGCAAAGGATTTGCATTTGTGGAAATGCTTAATGATGCTGATGGAAAGGCTGCAATCGAACATTTAAAAGACATTTCTCTCGGTAAAAAACCTCTTGTAGTGACACAGGCAGAAGAAAGAGCGCCCGCAAAGAATCCAAAAAATACGTGGCAGAGAAAATAATATTGTCCCATCTTACATAGCTCAATAATATGCCGGAAGAAAAAAGCGAGGTCTGGCAACGCGGTCCTTTAAAAGATATTCCCGAATTGTTACAACCTGTTGCACATGCATTATTACAGGCACGTGAAGAATTAAAAGATCTTACAGATAATTTTCCTGAATCTCTTTTATGGGAGAGACCTGCGGGTGTTGCTTCCCCGGCATTCCACATTCAACATCTTACAGGCGTACTCGAGCGTTTATTTACATATGCTAAAAGCAAGCCCTTATCTCCGGCACAATTATATAACCTCTCAATCGAAGGTGATCAATTGAACACCAGCTTAAACCTTGCAAATTTGGTTCAGCTATTCAACGAACAGGTTGATGTATCCATTTATCAGTTGAGTCGTGAAGACATAACTCTGTTAACGGATGTAAGAACAATTGGCCGCAAACAAATCCCTACAACTTTAATTGGTTTATATATACATGCAGCCGAGCATACCATGAGACATATAGGTCAATTGCATGTAACTATAAAAATTTTAGAGGGCGTTAATTCTTAAGCAGCCTGGAGTAAACCTCTGTATCACCAAATTTTCCATTATGGAAATAATCTTCTTTGAAGTAGGCTTCTTTTACAAATCCTGTCGAAATCAATAAGCTGGCTGATACTTTATTCTCAGGGTTAATGCGTGCCTCTATACTATGAAGGTTCATTTTATCAAATGCATAAGTAATCACCTCCGAAAGCGTTTCTTTCATGATGCCTTTGTTCCAAAATTCAGGTAAAAGCATGTAACCAACCTCTGCCCTATAATGTTCTTTTATTAGCCGCCAATAACATATAAAGCCAATGAACAGGCCTGGTTTTTCTTTCAATTCGATTGCCCACAAAATACCGTTTCCTGTATTAAGAGATTCATCTACCATCTTTAGAAAGTCTCTTGCATCATTCAAATCCTTTGCTTTCTTTCTATCAATGTATTTCATTACATCGTCATTAGATCGCAGCAATAGAATTTGTTGAAGATCACTGTCATTAGTCCTTCGCAAAAGAAGCCTGTCAGTTGATAATTCAGGAAACGGAAAAAATTTTGTTTCAAGCATCAGAAAAATTTAAAAAGTAAAATAACATAAGTTTTTTTAAGATAGATTTTATATCGTCGAAAAATATTCAACACTGTTTCGAACAAAAGATTGATATACCGGTTATCCAAAATATATTCCTTCCAGGCAAACTGGTCTTATATTTGAATAGAATGCAAAAGATTCTCACTTATTCATATCAAAAAATAAACAATGAAAAAATTATTTAGTGTTACCCTGTTGGCTGCAAGTTTAATTGCGGGTACATCTGTAAGAGCACAGGATGCTGATGATAAAAGCAAAAGACCAAGCCCTCCTGCCCAGGTAAGTCAAAAAATTGCAAGTGGCGCTGTTGTTACTATTAATTACAGCCAACCATCCGTAAAAGGAAGAACGATTGGTAAAGACCTTGAGCCTATGGACGGCCAGGTTTGGCGTACTGGCGCAAATGAAGCGACGGTATTTGAAACCAGCAAAGACATTATGGTAGAAGGTAAAAAATTACCTGCCGGAAAATATGGATTGTTCACACTTTTCAATGGCGATGATGTAACAGTTATTTTTAATAAAACATCGAAACAATGGGGAGCGTTTAAATACGCAGAAGCCGAGGATGCATTGCGTGTGAAGGCCACTGCAAGCAAGCTTTCTTCACCGTCAGAAAAGATGACTTTCAATGTTACTCCTGCTGGTAAAGTTGATCTTTTATGGAGTGATAGGAAAGTTGAATTCGCTGTTAAATAAACATTCTTAGATTAAAATTTAAAAGAGATCACTTCAATTGTGGTCTCTTTTTTTATGCTTTATTTGATACGCTTTCGGAATTGTTTGCACTACTTTTGATTTTTCCCCACGCAAAATGATCAATAGAAAAACCGCTCGCCTCACCTACATAATATTTGCGGCAATCCCTCTATTTTTTTTTGCTGTTCCCGCTTTTAGCCAGGTGTACGGTTGTACAGATTCCCTGGCAAATAATTATAACGCCGCAGCTTCAGCCAATGATGGAAGTTGCACTTATAACGCAGTTAATTATACTCCTCAAATAAAAGTTGACCCCATAGATAATGTTTTGATTGAAAGTAGTGGCTTACAAATGGCAGGAAATTTTCTTTGGACATTTAACGACGGCGGTGGAGCTGCTGCAATTTATAGGATAGATACTTTAACGAATGCATTATTGCAGACAGTTACTTTGTCGGGAGCTTCTAATATGGATTGGGAAGATATTGCTTTTGATGGAACTTATTTTTACGTAGGAGATTTCGGCAATAATGCAGACGGGGCCAGGGCTGATCTAAAGATTTATAAATTCCCATTAAGTGCAATACCGGCTTATACTGTTAATGCAAATCCGGTAATCCCACCTGGTCAAATCCAGGTAATTAATTTTTCTTATGCTGATCAACCTCAGCCTCTGGTAGCTTCAGGAAGTAACAATACAAAATATGATTGTGAAGCCATGATTGTTGATGGAGGAAAAATTCATCTTTTTACTAAAAACTGGATCGATTTAACGAGCACTCATTATGTCATCAACTCAACCCTTCCGGGAAATTATGTACTTAGCCCGTTGGAAACACTGCCAGTTAATTTTTTAGTAACAGGCGCTGATATAGCGCCGATGGACGGGACTATTATATTAATTGGGTACCAAAATTCCGGGTTTGGTAATCATTATTTGTATTTACTTTCTGATTATAACGGAGGGTTTTTTTTTAATGGAAATAAAAGAAAAATCAACTTGCCTGCTGCATCAGTCATGGGCCAATCAGAGGGTGTTACTTTTAGAAATAATACTTACGGATATATAAGCAATGAAAAATTTTACCGCAATTTTGGTTTTTTTGTAATTGATGTCAATCAAAAACTTCGAAGCTTTGATATCGGCAGCCTGGTCAATGCTTCAAGAATTTATAGGTTCACGGGAGTTGGTAATTGGGATGTTCCTTCGCACTGGAGCAATAACACGATTCCACCAGCTCAACTTTCCGCAGGCAGCCAGGTGATTATTGATCCACCCTTAGGACAAGATTGTATACTTAATGTCTCCGTTACGCTGCCTGCAGGAGTTGAACTGACTATAGTAAATGGTAAGAGTTTTGTGATACAAGGAAAACTTACCGTACAGTAACTTCTCTGCTATTTTTTTGAGTAGTTTAAGTCAAAATAACTTTTTGCATAACATCACTGCCAGAGATTTTGTCAAGTACATCTAGGCCTTCTGTTACTTTTCCAAAACAAGTATGTACACCATCGAGATGTTTGGTGTTTGATCTGTTGTGGCAGATGAAAAATTGTGAGCCGCCTGTATCTGGTCCCCGGTGTGCCATAGACATTACACCTCTGTCGTGCTGTTGCTGTGCGCCTTTTGTTTCACACGGTATGGTATAGCCAGGACCGCCAGCACCGGTTCCGTTTGGGCAGCCAGCTTGCACCATAAAGTCAGGTATTACCCGATGAAATGTTAAGCCATCGTAAAAACCCTCTGATATTAATTTTTTAAAATTCGCTACTGTGCCCGGTGCCGCCTCGTCGTATAACTCAAATTTCAGAACACCTTTAGCCGTTTGAATTTCGCCTGTAGTAGATTTTGTTTCGCTCATTATTTATGCTTTAAGTTTTTTGCGAAAATATACATAACTCCTCATTTGTTTTTAAGGTTTAATAGAAGATATTAATATACCTCTTTTACCAGGTATTGTTTATTGTTGAACACTATATTATCTCCGGCTTTCTTACCTGATAACATTTTTGAAACCGGCGCTGCCGGCGAGACAAGCAAAACAATTTTATTTTCAAAAACCAGTTTACCCAAGCCTGCTGCTATAAAAAATGAAATGAAGTCACAGTTTACGAGGCTTCCCGTTTGGACTGAATTATAAATCTGCGTGCAATCAACTGAAAGTAGGCTTTCAAGCTCTTTCAAATTCGAGGACAATTGTTTTGCCTGCATATCTTTTTCGAGATGACTCATAGCCCTGGATGTTTCATATTTATCGCCTGCACTGCTTTTTTCCTCACCGTTAGCCGTTGCCTGCGCATCGGTTATTGCATTGCGTATTGTCCCGATCCTTTTCTCAAGGATATGTATGCAATTATTTCGCAGCTTTATTTTGTGGTTTATTTTCTCTGTTTCTTTCACACTATTTTACATGGAAGGTGATAATTATTTATGTGCCTCAGATTAATATTATAATACGATGCAATTTAGGATATCGGCGTACGTTTATGAATATCACTGACACTTGATTCTTAGCCACTTTGCTATTTGGCATGAGGCGATAGTCTAACTGTTCAAATAAATACAGAGAATGTATATTTATACAAAACTAGTTGATTGAAGATACCGGACCTTTCACAACGAAAATTTACTTTAGCCTTAGTGTATTGTTAGTCGAACATAAAATTTTTTACAAATAATTTTTATTATTATAGAATGAGAAGGAGACGTATAACCTACATTATTTTTATTCTTACTATCTACACTTATTTGCCTGCCTGCAAAAATCATACACCACCGCCGAAAAAGGAAATTGTAAAAAAGCCCGAGGAAATGGATGATAAAATTTCCGATAATTTAAAATCAGTTCTGCAGTATGCAGATGATAATGAAGGCAACATTCCCGATTCAATTAAACTGCACCTTTTCCAGATTGTGTATTCCTTTTATGAACAAAATGACTATCACAATATATGGAGTAAAAAAGAGCACTGGAGCCCTTTAGCTGATTCTATGTTTGACTTTATTGAAAACTCCAAATATTATGGACTATATGCAAACGATTATCATTATAAAGATCTGTCCGTATTGAGGAAAAGGTTTTCAGAAGATACATTGGCAAAAAAAGATGCTGTTTTCTGGACGAAAGTAGATCTGTTACTAAGCGACGCGTTTATGAAAAGTATCAAAGATCTTAAGGAAGGAAGACTGCTGCCTGATAGTGTTTCAGTGATATCAAAAAAGAAATTTGTTGATTCTTTATTTATAAAAAATTTAAAGATGGCTGTTGATTCAAAATCTTTGGTAGCAATTTTTAATAAGGTCGAGCCTGCTAATAATGATTATCAGTTATTGAAAAATTCTTTGAGAAATTTCGTCGATTCCATGGATACTACGAGGTATATCTACATACATTATCCACAGAAAGATTCTTTAAAGTTTATCGCAACTCTTCAGCAAAGGCTTTCTGAGGCTGGCGCAGCAGAAGGAACTATCTCACTTCCTGATTCTATATTGTTAAGACAAGAGATTAAAAAATTTCAAAAAGATAATAAGCTCAAGCCCGATGGAAAACTTACCAGTAAACTAATTACGCTTTTGAATTCTTCAGATGTTGAAAAATTTAAGCGAATTGCAGTCACACTTGATCGTTATAAGCGGTTACCTATACTTTCGCCGACTTACATTTGGGTTAATTTGCCCGGGTTTTATTTAAAAGTTTGGGATCATGATAGCCTCGTTCTGACCTCTAAAGTGATTGTAGGTAAACCTGAAACACGTACGCCGCTATTTACTTCACAAATTACCGATATGGTTTCCTATCCGCAATGGACGATTCCCGAGAGCATCATAAAAAAAGATATCCTTCCTGCATTAAAAAAGGATCCTGGTTACCTGGCCAAAAAAGGATTCAATCTTGTAGATTCAAAGGGCGAAAGTGTAGATCCTTATAAAGTAAACTGGATAAAATATACAAAGGGTATTCCATGGAATGTACAACAGGGTAGTGGAGACGATAATGCACTGGGTATTTTTAAATTTAACTTCAGTAATCCATATAATGTTTACCTGCATGACACTAACCAACGATACCTTTTCGCAAATTCTTTCAGAGCATTAAGTCATGGATGCGTGCGTGTGCAAAACTGGCAGCAACTTGCATATTTTATAGCAAGGAACGATAGCCTTAATTTGCCTGAAGGTAAAAAAATTTCATATAATGAAGATTCAATAAAATCATGGATAAGTAACAAAAGCAGGAAACGTATTATGCTAAAAAGCAAGTTGCCGCTCTACATTCAATATTACACCTGTGAGGCTAAGAACAATAAAGTGGTATTTTATGATGATATTTACAACGAGGACAAATTATATGCTGAGAAATATTTTGCAAATAAATAAATACAATATTCGTTATTAATATACAGCCGCATGGCTGATGGTATTTGAATGTATAATTATGAAATCTTTTTGGCTTGTATTCCTCGCAGGGTTTTTGTTTAACTACTCAAACGCTCAAAAAAAAGTAAAGCATAAGTACTCAATTTCTGCTTCGGCGCCAGTGGTGAAGTATGGCACGGCGAGTTTTTATGCAAAAAAATTTGATAAAAGAAAAACGGCAAGTGGCGAAATATATCATTCCGAAAAATATTCCGCTGCTTGTAATGTGCTTCCGTTACGGACATGGATAAGGGTTACCAACCTGAGAAATAATAAAGTTCTTATCGTAAAAATTAATGACCGGCTCCATCCAAAAAATAAACGACTTCTCGACCTATCCTGGGTTGCGGCCAAAGAGCTTGGTTATACCGGCAGAGGATTAACAAGAGTTAAAGTTGAAGTCCTAAAGGACAACCACGTAGCTCGTGAGTAGATTTGGCTATTTGTGCTTTTGCGATTCCACATTACTTCTTATCCCTTATTTACAAATTCCTCCCTTTTGTTGATTATTTAATTTTATCCTTTGCGGTGAACCCTATACTTTTGTTTGCACACAACACACCCCTTTATGAAAAAAATATTTTTACTATTTTTTGCAATTGCAATCCTTGTAACATCTTATGGACAAGAAGAAAGTTATAAAAAGACACGCGTTCTTGGAATTAGCTTTATTCTAAATGACTTTCAAACAGCAGCTGATATTAGGAATAATGGCTTGGTAAATGTGATAAAGGCAAAAAATTTTTTTAATACAAAACGCCTGCAGCCAGGCATGGCAATTAATTATCTTTCAGGGCTGAGCGAGCATGTAGATTTTATTGCTTCACTTGAAGGATCCTTTCTAAATTATCCTATTAGCAATATACCAGATTTTGATGAAAATAATTTTTTACTTGAAACTTCTGCGAGTGTAAATCTCAAATTGCTTAGTGACAAGTATTGGATAACGCCGTATGTTGATCTCGGTGTGGGTGCAAGTAATTATAAAAAATATTTTGCAGCCTTCGTGCCTATCGGGGTGGGCCTGCAAATCAATTTTTTCAGGGAAGGCTTTATCTTTATAAACTCACAGTATCGTGTACCTGTTACAGAAAATTCAAGCTACCACTTTACCCATAGCATTGGAATCGCTTCCAATATCGCAGAAAGGAAACAGCCTGCTCCTAAGGTTGTAGAAATTCCGCAAGTCTCAGACCGTGACGGCGATGGCATTGTTGATACCCTCGATGCCTGCCCGGACCAGGCCGGCCTTGCGGCATTACAGGGATGCCCCGACAAAGATGGTGACGGTATTGCAGATAAGGATGATAAATGTCCTGACGTTGCCGGTCTCGCTAAATACCAGGGTTGCCCAATACCTGATACGGATAAAGATGGTATAAATGATGAAGAAGATAAATGTCCAAATACGCCTGGAGTTGCCCGCTACCAGGGTTGCCCGGTTCCTGATAAGGATGGCGACGGTGTAAACGATGAAGAAGACAAATGCCCCAATGAAGCTGGCCCTTCATCAAATTTCGGTTGTCCAGTGATTGACGTAGTAATAGTTGAAAAAATAAATAAGGCTGCGCAAAATATTTTCTTTTCAATCGGCAGCGCCAGGCTGTTGCCAAAATCTTTCAAGTCACTAAAAGATGTGGCACAGATAATGAACGATAATCCTTCTTATAAAATAGATGTAGATGGACACACATCAAATACAGGCGGAACAGAACTCAACCAGAAGCTATCAGAAAGCCGTGCTGCTTCAGTAAGGCAATACCTTATAGAAAATGGTGTAGATGAAAGCAGGATAGTTGCAACGGGTTATGGTGAAAACAAGCCAATAGAAGATAACAAAACCGCTGCAGGCCGGGCAAAGAATAGGCGTGTAGAAATGAGACTTAGAAATTATTAAAATTTAAAATCCAAGAAGTTTAGAGTATTGAGTGACCCGGCAGCTTTAGCCGGGTTTTTTTATTCCTGTAAGATTTGAAAGACTTTATATCAGGGACATCCTTACCCGTATTAATTTTTTCAGCAAGTTTTCCAGCAAGTCCAGTTGTAACATGTTAGCACCATCACTAAGAGCGCACGATGGGTCCGGATGAGTTTCTATAAATAAACCATCGGCACCTGTGGCTATGGCAGCTTTTGCAATTGTCTCAATCATTTCAGGATTGCCACCAGTAACTCCACTGCTTTGATTGGGTTGCTGCAAACTGTGCGTACAATCCATTACCACCGGTACCCCATGTTTTTGCATAACCGGTATGTTCCTATAATCCACTACCAGGTCATTGTATCCAAATGTGTTTCCACGTTCCGTCAGCATAACATTTGTATTGCCGGCTTTCCTGATTTTTTCAACAGCAAATTTCATCGAAGCTCCATTTACAAACTGGCCCTTTTTTACATTCACGATTTTTCCTGTAAGTGCTGCCGCAACTAAAAGATCCGTTTGTCGGCAAAGGAATGCGGGAATTTGCAGCACATCTATATATTTTGCAGCAATTGCAGCTTCCTCGTGGGCATGTATATCGGAAGTTGTAGGTAAAGAAAACTTTTTTCCTGCGTTGCTTATTATTTGAAGTGCATCTTCATCACCCAAACCTGTAAAAGAATCGGCACTGGTACGATTCGCTTTACGATAGGATGCTTTGAGGATGTAGGGGATACCAAGATTTTTACATATAGTTGAAACTTTTTGAGCAACTTCCATGACGAGGCTTTCGCTTTCTACAACGCATGGCCCGGCTATTAGAAAAAAGTTTTTTTTATCAAACTGTTGATGAACAAAAAGATCTGCAAGAAAAGAGTTCATTGATATTTTTTTGTAAATATAATGATCGACGCATTGGTCAGTATCAAAGTAATATTCGCTTTCAAAAAGGAAAACCACTTCGCAAAAGAAGTGGTTAAAAATACCTGCTTATCGTACTATGATAAATTATTTATCCCGGAATATTTTTTATTCATTCTCATAAAATAAACTGCCAAATGCAAAGCCGCAAATACTAGTGAAAAAATGAATAACCCTGTATCGGCTTCCGTCGCTGTGTAATGATGCAGTACTGCAACCAGGGCGAGCAAGACAGCCAGTCCTAAACCACAAAAAGAAACGATCCTGTTACTCCTGGTATGAGTCGAGTTGGTGTGGTCTGAAAGTGCACTGTGTTTGATACCATAAAAAATATAAAGATCAAAACCGATAAGCATCCATACCAGTAATCTTATCCAGGTATCGAGCGGTAAAAAAATCATCATAAATAGACAAGTGCAAATGCCTAAAATAGGAACTAATGGAACAAGTGGCGTCTTAAATGCCCGGGGAATCTCGGGGTGTTTTACTCTTAATATCCACACTCCGATACAAACCAGTATGAAAGCAAACAGAGTTCCTATACTTGTCATTTCGCCAACAACCCTTGCAGGCACAAAGGCCGCAAAAAGGCTCACAAAAAGCATGAACAGTAGATTGGATTTTGCAGGCGTTCTGAACTTTGAATGCAGCTTGTGGAACACAGGAGGAAGTAAACCATCTTTACTCATGGAAAAAAACACACGTGATTGTCCCAACAACATTACAAGAATTACAGAAGAATATCCGCCTAGTATAGCGACAATAATAGCTCTGTTCAGCCAGGGATAATCGGGATGCAAAGCCCCTGATGAATCAACTGTTCCCATGTGATCGATTGCAACTCCAACAGGAGCGATTCCATCTTTTCCGGCGAATGAAGTATAATTAGTAACACCGGTCATTACATGGGCAAATAAGATATATAAAATTGTACAAATTGCCAGGGACCCAAGTATACCTATAGGCATGTCTCTCTTTGGATTTATAGCTTCCTGCGCAGCAGTCGACACGGCATCAAAACCAATATATGCAAAGAACACTATGGCCGCAGCTCGTATAATTCCACTAAATCCAAAATGTCCGAACTCACCGGTATTGTCAGGAATGTAAGGTGTGTAATTGGACGTGTTTATATATTTCCAGCCGAGGATGATAAAAATTAATACGACTGACACTTTCAATCCAACAATGACTGCGTTTACGGTTGCGCTTTCCTGTGTGCCTTTCATTAGTAATAAACTCACTAATACTACAATAGTTACTGCTGGTAAATTTATCATTCCTCCGTCCCAGGGCCCGGTCATCATCTCTGCTGGCAGATGCACGTTAAAGCCTTCAAGAAATTTAGCGAAATACCTGCTCCAGCTTATAGCAACAGTCGCTGCGCCCACTGCATATTCAAGCACGAGATCCCATCCGATAACCCAGGCAATAAATTCGCCCATAGTTGCATAAGAATAAGTGTAAGCACTACCTGCGACAGGAATCATAGAGGCAAATTCGGCATAACATAATCCGGCAAAAGCACATCCAAACCCTGCAACTACAAATGAAATAGTAATGGCAGGCCCGGCATTAGTCGCAGCTGCAAGCCCGGTTATTGAGAAAAGTCCGGCTCCTATTACAGCCCCGATTCCTAACGCAATTAATGACCATGGGCCAAGTGTTTTCTTAAGGCTCTTTTCCGTATCACTGGCTTCTGCCATTAGAACACTCATTGGCTTCTTTATGAATAAACTCATGCGTAGATTATTAAATTAAAATGAGGAATAGAATGGAAAAGTAAGGAATAAAATTTTAAAATATTAGTTGCCTGTACAAATTCCAGATGTAACAAGTTGATAAGTCACTTTAAATATTATATTGCAATCTTATTGCCTTCTATGCTTCCAACCATTACAAAAAAAAACAAGCTTACTTTTTATATTCTGATAGCAATGGTTGTTGGTGTGTTACTTGGTTATATTGTAAACAAAAATTCTTCTCCCGCTTTCATCACTTCGTTTTCCACTAATATTAAATTACTTACTACTATTTTCTTAAGGCTTGTGCAAATGATTATCGCACCGCTGGTTTTTTCAACGCTGGTAGTGGGCATTGCAAAGCTGGGAGACTTAAAGACCGTGGGCCGGGTAGGGGGCAAAGCCTTATTGTGGTTTGTGTCAGCATCGTTGATAAGTCTTTTAATTGGACTTGTATTGGTTAATTTTTTTAAGCCCGGTGCCGCTATCAATCTTAGCAACGCAGATGCTTCCGGCGCTAAAGACCTGATGACAAATACCCACCAGTTCTCTTTATTAAATTTTGTAGAACATGTTGTTCCTAAGAGCATTTTTGAATCAATGGCCAGCAATGAAATATTGCAGATTGTAATCTTTAGTGTCTTTTTTGGCATTGCCGCTACAGCTATTGGCGATTATGCCAAGCCCGTCATTAAAGCGTTGGAAGGAGTATCTCACATCATTCTGAAAATGGTAGGCTATGTCATGAACTTTGCACCACTTGGGGTATTGGGTGCAATTGCCGCAGTGATAGCAACTAAAGGCCTTACCGTTTTCAGTTTTTATGGACTGTATCTTTTATATTTTATAATCGGAATATTTATTCTTTGGATTGTTTTACTTTTTGCAGGTTATCTCATTCTCAGGAACAGAGTTCCTGCACTCCTAAAAAGAATTGCACAGCCGCTACTAATTGCATTCAGTACTACAAGCAGCGAGGCGGTTTTCCCTAAACTAACGGAAGAGCTTGAACGCTTTGGGTGTCCTGAAAAAATTGTTGCCTTTACATTGCCGCTGGGTTACAGTTTCAATCTTGATGGCAGTATGATGTACATGACCTTTGCGAGCATCGCCATAGCGCAGGCATATAACATACACATGGATGTAGGAACACAAATAACTATGCTGCTTGTGCTAATGCTTACCAGTAAGGGGATTGCAGGAGTGCCTCGTGCATCATTAGTCGTAGTGTTGGCAACCTGCAGTATGTTTAATATTCCACCGGAAGGAATAGCCTTAATTTTACCAATAGATCATTTCTGCGATATGTTTAGAACCATGACCAATGTATTGGGCAATGCGTTAGCTACATCAGCAGTAAGCAAGTGGGAAGGCGAATTAGCGACTTAATTTTTAAAAATCTATCAGTGGAACTATTGACCATTTTAGGCATTAATATAAAGGAACTTTTAAATCCTCAGTTTTATATAGAACACGGCGGGCTATGGATGATATTATTCATTGTGTTTGCCGAAACCGGTTTGTTTGCCGGATTTTTTTTACCAGGCGATGCACTGTTATTTGTTACGGGAATTTTTAGCTCAACCACAGGAACAGGCCCTGGTATAGTTTCTTCCGCTTTATTTGAAACTCATAATCAATGGGCCGACCTCGGAATATTATGGCTATTAATAACGCTCGCAGGCATACTAGGAAACTTCATTGGATATTGGTTTGGTAAAAAAAGCGGGCCATTTTTATATGAAAGAAAAGATACTTTTTTTTTCAAGAAAAAATATCTGAGGCAGGCTCATGACTTCTATGAGAAAAACGGAGGTGGCGCTATTGTTGTCGCCAGGTTTGTTCCTTTCGTGCGCACCTTTGCACCCATTGTAGCAGGCATAGTTGATATGGAGAAAAAAAAGTTTGCCTTCTATAATATTATTGGATGCATGCTTTGGGTCGGCAGCATGCTTTTTGCGGGACATTTCTTATGGAAATTAATTTTAGATAAATTCGATTTTGATCTTAAGGAGCATCTTGAAGTTATAGTAATTGGGATTGTATTGGTTACAACGCTACCCATTATCTGGAAACTATTTCTTAGCAAAAGAAAAACTGTAACTCCGCCTAAAAAAGCTGATGAACATTTATGATAAGAAAGCAAAGTACAGTTTTTTCACTACCTGTTATTGTTGCAGCACTTGGATACTTTGTGGACATCTATGATTTACTCCTTTTTAACATCGTACGCATTCCAAGCCTTCGATCTTTAAGCCTTTCTGCCATTGAGATAGATAAACAGGGAGAGTTTATTATCGGCATTCAAATGGTGGGCCTTTTAATTGGTGGCATTATTTGGGGAATAACCGGCGACAAGAAAGGGCGGCTTAGCGTATTGTTCGGTTCTATCATTTTATATTCTCTTGCAAATATTGCCA
>JBDUEG010000058.1:0-14087 GCA_040002575.1 Ginsengibacter sp. | reverse complement strand
GTACCTTTTTTCAACGGACGCAAATGCCATTCATTAATACATCTCCCTTCGCTAAAAATTAAAACAATGCCATTTTTTTTAAAAATATCCTGGCATGCCGAGAAGGTGCTATAATTATTCTCAAGGTTCTGTGTCCCTTCACTAATGCGATAAACCGGCAGCATGTTGAAAGACGTGAGAATTTTTGTTATCAGTTTATTGGCAAAGGCATCAGCGCGGGCAAGTGAGTAGATAGGATTTTTGAAAAGCGTTGCAAGAATAATTGCATCTAAAAAAGAATTGGGATGATTAGATGCTATAAGCAGAGGCCCTTTGCAGTTAAGCAGACTTGCTTTATTTATAATGATTCTCCGGCAATAAAAGTGAATGAAGATTCGTGCGGGCCAGAGTAGAAACTTATAAAGCAATTTTTATATTAAAAATATGGAAACTTATTTACTGACTCCCGTCACCACTTTTCAATTTAGTGAACTACTTTTTCTTTTTGATGTAAACCTTTGTTTCACCCTTTAGGTAGTATTTACCGCCGTGTGTGCCAACTAATATTTTTTCTCCACGTGGCCCTGTAAACTCGACATCTTTATCGTTTTCATGCCTGGAAATTTTTCCAATTTTCTTTTTATCCTTTTCGGTTAATAAAGCAAATACGCTTATGCACAAAACACCAAACACCATAGCTAATCTTTTCATATACTAATTAATTCAATTGTGGATCAAGTGGAAAATTTATCATCATTTCATAATTTCCTCCAAGGTGTTTTAAAGAATTTTTCCAGATATCTTCAGGTTGCGTATTGAAGATTAATTGCTGCGTAGCCGAAACTGTAAGCCAGCTTTCTTCTTTCATTTCATTGTCAAGTTGACCTTCAGCCCATCCACTATAACCAATAAAGAAACGGATACGTTTTAAACTAATATCCCGATTTTTTAAGTTAATTAAAAGGCTTTCAAAGTTTCCTCCCCAATATACATTTTTGAAAACCTCTTCACCTCCGCTTATAAGATCTGGGTATTGATGTAAAAAATGAAGCGTGTCACCTTGAACAGGCCCGCCCTGGTAAACAGGCAAAGGGAAATCACCTAATTCCGGCACTAACTCGCTGAGTGGCTTTGGAAATTTTTTATTCAATACAAAACCGAAACTTCCTTCATTTTTGTGTTCACATAAAAAGATAACACTTCTTTTAAAGTTTGGATCTTTTAAAAACGGATTTGCGATTAACAGGGTGCCGCGTGAAGGTGAAATCATAAATCTAAATTATATTTATTTGTTGAAAATATAAGCGGCTTAGAATTTTTCTAAGCTATTTTTAAAGATAAGAGATAGTTAAAAGTCCTACGGTTGACTCTTTGAATGTCGATTTAGGAAATGTGAAGTTTAAATTTGCTGTGAATGAAGAGAATTTTCCCCATAATTACCATACTGATTTTTATTTCTTTGTTAGGGATAATTTTTTTTCAAATTGTTTGGATCAGGCAGGCGTTACAGGATAAAGAGCAACAGTTTGAAAAAGGTGTTTCCATGGTCACAGTTACTGCTGCAAACGATCTGGCCTATGAGAAGGGCAATCTTTCGCCTTTTGATAAAAGAAAGAATGTCGATATTCTTTTTCCTTTAAACGTTTTCTCAAATACGATAGTTCACAAGTTTACCAGGGATGAAATTCGCGACAGAATCCAAAAAGCATTCGAAAAAAATAATCTTAAAGATGTTGAGTTTGAATTTGCAATACAAACTACTTCAATGATTGGCGAAGATCTCCAGTCAAAACATTATTTAGATGCTTATCTTGATACAGCTCACAATTTATCGATGGTATGTCCAATACAGGCGCCCAGCGGAAGTATTGCGGAAGGTTTGTCTTCAGAAGAATTATTGGTTATTGTAGTACCTCATGTGAAGAATATAATTTGGAAACAAGTTTCCTGGATGGTATTAGGGGCGGTTCTGTTCACCTGCATTATTTTCGCTGCTTTCTTTATTACTATAAGAGCATTGCTAAATCAAAAGAAGCTAAGTGAAATAAAATCTGATTTCATAAATAACATGACACATGAATTCAAAACGCCTCTTGCTACAATTTCCCTTGCCGTAGATGCTTTAAAGAATGAAAAGGTAATTAATGACAGGGTTAAGATGGATTATTTTTCGGGGATAATAAAAGACGAAAACAGGAGGATGAATAAGCAGGTAGAAACCATTTTGCAGGCTGCTCTGCTTGATAAACAGGAAATTCAATTGAATGAAAAGCAAGTGCATGCACATGAGCTGATAAATGCTGCGATAAACAATATAACACTTCCACTCAATGAAAAAAATGGAAAGCTGGAAACCTGCTTAAATGCAAAAAACGATTTGCTATTGGGCGATGAAGTGCATCTTATTAATATTGTAAATAACCTTTTAGATAATGCAATTAAGTATTCGAAAGAAAACCTTATTATCAAGTTATCGACCCAAAATATTAATAGTCATATTCGAATAAGGATTGAGGATAATGGCATTGGAATGAATAAGGAAACTTCACATCGCATATTTGAAAAATTCTACAGAGCGCACACAGGAAATATTCACAATGTCAAAGGATTCGGTCTTGGCCTCACTTATGTAAAAACTATTGTAGACGCTCACAAAGGAAAAATTAAAGTTGAAAGCACGCCTGGAAAAGGCAGTTGCTTTATTATAGATCTTCCCGTTTTGAAACAAGCTTCTTCATAACCTCACACTTTTCTCCTCTGCTGGTTAGTTAATCTATATTGATAAGGATCTTCAATCCTATAGCCTTGTTTTATGCATACGAATGAGAAAGCTTATTCACAAGTTCTACATCTCTAATTCACATGCTCTCCACAATTTTTTAGATGTTAATTGATAACCAGACGAGCTCCTCAATTAAATATCCAGATCCTGGAAAAAAGATAATTAATAAGAATTGTTTACAAAGTGGTAAAAAGTGTTATTTTGTGGAGGTTATTCCCAATTTCATAATTCATTAATAATGACAGGCTTTATAGGAGAGTACGAAGCTACATTAGATTCCAAGGGGCGTTTTCTTCTTCCTTCGGGTTTTAAAAAACAAATTCCCGGTAATGAAGCAGAACCTTTTGTATTAAATAGGGGTTTTGAAAAATGCCTTAGCTTATACACATCTAAAAGCTGGAAACCTATTTTTTCAAACCTGAGTGACCTGAATGATTTTGATCCTAAAGTAAGACAATTCAAAAGGTACTTTTTGAATGGCGCAATCCAGGTAGAACCAGATAATGCAGGCCGTCTTCTATTGCCAAAAAATCTTATTGAATATGCTGCTCTGGGAAAAGACATCGTATTGGTTTCAGCCATCGATAAAATTGAGATATGGGACAAAACAAAATATACAGAGTTCTTTGAAACTTTTTCACCTGAAGCATTTAGTGATTTGGCGAAAGAAGTTATGACAGGTGGTCAATATGTAAAACCTTAGCTATGCAACAAGGCATGTATCATGTGCCGGTGATGCCTGATGAGGTAATTGATGGCTTGAATATTAACCCCGCCGGAATATATGTGGATTGCACTTATGGCGGCGGCGGCCATGGCAGACTGATTCTTGAAAAGCTAAATGATATGGGAAAGCTTATTGCCTTTGACCAGGATGCAGATGCTAAACAAAATCTTTCTTTAGATTCCCGACTGACATTTGTTCCTCATAATTTCAGGCACCTTAGCCGCTTCCTGCGTTTCCATAAAATTTCAAAAGTAAACGGGATACTTGCAGACCTGGGCATTTCGAGCCATCAAATTGACACAGCTAAAAGAGGATTTTCTACCCGATTCAATGCGCCTATGGATATGCGAATGAACCAGAATGATAAACTCGATGCTGCAAAGCTAATTGCGACTTATACGGAGGAACGTTTGCATAAAGTTTTCGAACAATTTGGCGAAGTGACCAATTCTAAAACGCTCGCAAAAAAAATTGTTTCCTCACGCAAGTCGCAATCACTTGCTACAATTGATGAATTCAAAAACGCACTTTATCCAATAGTAAAAGGTAATCCGGAAAAATATTTTGCCCAGGTTTTCCAGGCTTTACGAATAGAGGTAAATAGCGAATTAGAATCTTTGAAAGAATTGCTTATCCAGTTACCTGGAGTACTTGAAGACGGCGGGCGTGCTGTGTTTATCACATTTCATTCAATTGAAGACCGGATAGTGAAAAATTTTTTCAAGCATGGAAATTTTGAAGAGCAACAGAAAGATGATTTATATGGTACACCGGTAGAAAATGAATTTATCATAATCACAAAGAAGCCGGTTATTCCATCGCCACAGGAAATTAAAAAAAACCCGAGATCACGAAGTGCAAAATTGAGGATTGCGGAAAAGAAAAAGATTCAATTGACTCAATCATAAAGTAAATACGCTAATGCCAAAAGATGAAGACATGACTGGAAACGGTAAAAAGAAAGTTTTAGGGAAAAAGCTTCGCCGGTCATTTATTTATAACAGATGGATAGTGACCAACATACCATTTTATCTTTTTGTTGCAGCACTTGCAATTATCTATATAGCTAATGGACATTATGCTGATAAGACTATTAGAAAAATAAATTCAACAGCAAGCCACCTTAAAGAGATGGAGTATGAATATAAAACAATAAAAAGGGATGTGATTTTTAGAAGTAAAGAAAGCGAATTGGTAAAGGCGGTGGAGCCGCTTGGCTTAAAAGAGTTAATGATACCGCCGGTAAGAATTATAGATACACTTAACAAACAATAAACAAAAGCTATAACAAAGTTGGATGTAAAAAAAGACATATCGTGGCGGGTTTATCTCTGCTTTATCGGAGTGATAGCCTTGGGTGTTATTGTGCTGTCGCGTGCTATCTACATCCAGCAGGTGCAGGGGAATTATTGGAGGAGCATGAGTAATACACAGCACCTGAAATATTTTGATATAAATGCGGAACGTGGAAGTATTTACAGCGAAGATGGAAACATGCTTAGCACGTCAATACCCGTTTTTGATGTTTATGTGGATTTTGCTGCAGACGGCCTTCGTGAAAAAAATGGTAAACGGTTCCACGAAAATCTGGACTCATTAAGTTACTCACTATCCAGTTTATTTAAGGACGGCACAAAAGCAACTTATAAAAAACTTTTGCTATCAGCATACAAAAAGGAAGAAAGATATTTTTCATTGAAAAAGAAAATTTCTTTTGAAGACTACCAGGTTCTGCGTGACTTTCCTCTCGTGCGACAAGGACGCAATAAAAGTGGGTTTATCATAGATGTACGGGACAATCGGGTAAATCCTTATGTACTGCTTGCTAATAGAACTATTGGACTTTCACGTGGAGATACCAGCAAAAACGTTGGCCTTGAAAGATCTTACGATAGTCTTTTAAAAGGGCAGTCGGGACAGCGCCTCATGAGATATATGGCGGGCGCTTATGTACCCGTGGACGGCGGCGAAATTGAACCGGAGAATGGTAAAGACATTATTACAACGATCAATACTTATATACAGGATGTAGCGGAAAATGCGCTAATGAAAATGATGGTAGAAAATAATTCATTGCATGGTACGTGCATAGTTATGGAAACACAAACCGGTAAAATTAAGGCGATTGCAAATCTTGGCAAAAGGCCTGATGGCGAATATATAGAAGACTATAATTATGGACTGGGCAAAAAAACTGAACCTGGTTCCATTTTTAAATTGGCAACTTTATTATCTCTTCTGGAAGATAAATACGTCGATACCGGCACTATAGTGGACTGTGAGGGCGGACAAAAATCATTCTATGGCTTGCGTATAAGAGATTCTCATTTAGGAGTAGGATCTATAACTGTAAAAGATGCCTTCGCCCGTTCTTCGAATGTGGCTTTTGCAAAACTCGCTGATGAATATTATCACAATCAACCAAAAGTATTTTACGATCATCTTCATAAGCTTCGTCTTGATACTGTAACTGGCATTGATATCGTTGGTGCTGCGGCTCCTCTTATAAAAAAACCCGGCGGCAAATACTGGACAAAATTTACAATTCCGTTTATGGCCCATGGTTATGAAGAGTTGGTGACACCATTGCACATGCTTATGTTGTATAACGCGGTCGCAAATAACGGAAAGATGATGAAACCTTATCTCGTGAATGCTATAAAAGAAATGGGTGTGGAAATAAAGACCTTTCACCCAACAGTTCTTGTAGACAAAATTTGCAGTGATGAAACGCTGGCAAAATTGAAAGACTGCCTGTTGGCAGTTGTGGAATTTGAACATGGGACAGCCCACCAGTTACAAAATAATGTTTACAGATTCGCAGGGAAGACCGGCACTGCTGTAACGGCGATGGACAACCGCGGTTATAATAAAGCTAATAAAATTTATCAATCATCATTTATCGGATACTTTCCTGCAGATAATCCAAGGTATAGCATCGCCGTCGTGATCCAAAACACCAATGAATCAAAGCTTGCTTATGGAGGCGTTGTGTCAGGGCCTGTTTTTAAAGATGTTGCTGATAGAATTTATGCCAATGAATTTTCAAATGACCTCAGGAATAATATCGAAAATAAGGCTGATAGCAATACTTATATGGCTTATGGTTTAAAACCTGATCTCAATAAACTCTTCAATCTTTTTCAATATGCATCAGATGACTCAGCTACATCGGGTGCATGGAGAACAATGGCTCTCCGGGGAAGACATGCACAATTAAACACCGCATATAGTATTGCTTCTCCCGCCAGGAAAGTGCCTGACGTTACCGGGCTTGGGTTAAAGGACGCTGTTTACTTATTGGAAAATTTGGGACTGAAAGTAATTGCTTCGGGTAGAGGAAAAGTATCTCATCAATCACTTCCGGAGAGCGCAGATTTTATAAAAGGACAATCAATAAATATTCAATTGAATTAATGGCATTACTGCAGCAAATATTATACAAAGTAAAAATTTTATCGATAGTTGGTGCACCGGTAACTCAAGTGAAAGATCTGCAAATTGATTCCCGTAAGGTTACCACAGGAAGCTGTTTCATTGCAGTTAAGGGCTCAATTTCGGATGGGCATCAGTTTATTCAGACCGCAATAGCCAACGGCGCTTCTGCGATTATTTGCGAAGCATTGCCGGAAAGCCCCGATGAAAAAATACAATATACTGTAGTCGAAAATAGCAGCATTGCTGCGGGAGTAATGGCACATAATTTTTACGGCAATGCTTCGGAAAAACTTTCACTCGTTGGCGTTACAGGCACCAATGGCAAAACAACTATTGCAACGTTGCTGTTCAAATTATTTTCAGGACTGGGTTATAAATGTGGACTTATAAGTACAGTGCAAAATCAAATCGCTGATAAGGTCTTGACTTCAACGCATACAACTCCTGACGCAATAAGCTTAAACAAGCTTATCAGTGATATGCATAATGAAGCTTGTACTCATGTGTTTATGGAAGTAAGCTCTCACGCAATACATCAGCATCGGATTGCAGGACTACAATTTGCCGGCGGAATTTTTAGCAACATAACGCATGACCACCTGGATTATCATAAAACGTTTGATGAATATATAAAAGTAAAGAAGCAATTTTTTGATTCTCTCCCGTCCTCGTCATTTGCGCTAAGCAATGCAGATGATAAAAGAGGGACTGTAATGCTGCAAAACACACGTGCAAAAAAATACCTGTACAGCCTTAAAACAATGGCTGATTTTAAAGGAAAGATTATTGAGAATTCATTGCTTGGCCTCCTGCTGTTGATTAATGACATCGAAGTTCATTTCAGACTTATCGGAACTTTTAATGCTTATAATTTATTGGCTGTGTACGGTACAGCAATTTGCCTCGGCGAAAACAAGGAAACAGTTCTGCAGATACTTAGCAACTTAACAGGCGCAGAAGGAAGGTTTGATTTTATGAAGTCTGCAAATGAAGGAATTATAGGAATCGTAGATTATGCACATACGCCCGATGCTTTACTAAATGTGCTTGCTACAATAAAAAACTTGAAGCAAGGAGAAGAAAAAATCATTACAGTAGTTGGCTGCGGAGGTGATCGTGATAGAACTAAAAGGCCAGTGATGGCGGAGGTTGCATGTGAGTATAGTGATAAAATAATTTTTACATCAGACAATCCGCGTAGCGAAAATCCTGATAGCATAATAAAAGATATGGAGCAGGGAGTGCCGGTGATTGCACGCAAAAAATATATTTCCATTGTGGATAGAAAAGAAGCTATCAAGGCTGCTATAAGCTTTGCGCAGAAGCAAGATATTGTCCTGGTAGCTGGTAAGGGTCATGAGAAGTACCAGGAAATAAGCGGAGTTAAATATGATTTTGATGACAAACAGGTATTAAAGGAAATGATGGAAATATTGGAAAAGTAACAGGTTTTGTTCCCTCTCTTTTGGAGAGGGGTTGGGGGTGAGGTAAATAAAAATTTGAACAAATAATAATGCTCTATCAACTTTTTGAATGGTTCACTAAAAACGGCATCAAGTTTCCGGGAAGCGGGCTGTTTCATTTCATCACTTTCAGGGTATTGATAGCTGCATTATTATCGCTTGTAATAACAACGGTGTATGGCAAGCGGCTTATTAATATTTTAAAAAAGAAACAAATCGGGGAGTCAGTGCGTGAGCTTGGTTTGGCAGGCGAAAAAATGAAAGCAGGTACGCCTACCATGGGAGGCATTATTATTTTATTGGGCATCTTAGTGCCGACATTGCTGCTTTCCAATCTTGATAAAGTGTATGTGCGATTAATGATCTTGTGCACAGTGTGGCTGGGCATCATAGGATTTATTGATGACTATTTAAAAATAAAAGCCAAGCGCATTTCAAAAGCAAAAGGCATTCCATATACAAAAACTGACGCCGACGGCCTTGCCGGTAAATTCAAAATTTTCGGACAGGTGATGTTGGGTATTATCATTGGCTGCACCCTGTATTTTAACCAAAGCGTTGTAGTGAAAAGAGAAATTATAAGTGACGGAATATTACAACGCGGAGAGCGTAAGGTAGCTGAGGATACTATAATTGTCGATGGGAAAATACATCGTTTTGTAACAGTTAAAACGCCTATCACAACAATACCTTTTGTAAAAACTCATGAGTTTAATTATGCAAAGTTGTTGCCACAGAGCTGGGAAAAGTATACGGTAATCCTTTATACACTGATTGTAATTCTCATAGTAACTGCAGTATCAAACGGATCAAATATAACAGATGGCCTCGATGGCCTGGCTACAGGTGTAAGTGCCATAATAGGAATATGCCTTGGAGTTTTTGTTTTCGTAAGCGGTGATGTGCGTATTGCGGATTATCTCAACATCATGTACATACCTAATCTTACAGAACTATCCATATTTATTGCGGCATTTGTTGGTGCATGCGTAGGCTTTCTATGGTACAATGCTTTCCCGGCGCAGGTCTTCATGGGCGATACCGGAAGCCTAGCGCTCGGAGGTATTATAGCATCGCTTGCCATCATTGTAAGAAAAGAATGGTTGATTCCTATTTTTTGTTTTGTGTTTTTGCTGGAAAATTTAAGTGTTGTAATACAGGTTACTTATTTCAAATACACCAGGAGAAAATATGGTGAAGGCAAAAGAATTTTTTTGATGAGCCCGTTGCATCATCATTATCAAAAATTAGGATATCATGAAAGTAAAATTGCAGTTCGCTTTTGGGTGGTAACTATTTTATCTGTCGTGTTTGCGGTAGTAACATTAAAATTAAGATAAGACTGAAAGAATAATATGTTTCGAAATTTTGTTCCTGTGAAAATCTTTTTTAAATAATTAATCCTTGCCGATCCCTTGAAGACAATTTCTGGCCCATTAGGTTCATACCGTTGAAAAACCAATTTTTTTTGGCTTAAGCCAATGACGGACGGATGAAAAAAAAGATAGTAATACTTGGCGCCGGCGAAAGCGGAGTGGGAGCAGCGTTGCTTGCACAACAAAAAGGATATGAAGTTTTCGTAAGCGATAGTTCTTTGATTAAAGATGTTTACAAAGCTGAACTGTTGTTAAACAAGATCGATTTTGAAGAAGGCACTCACAACAAAGAGAAAATTTTTGAGGCAGGGATCGTTGTTAAGAGCCCCGGTATCCCCGAAAAGAATACCATGGTACAGGAGATACGGGAAAGAGGAATTGAAATAATAAGTGAAATAGAATTCGCATACAGGTACAAAGATGAAAGTAGGATTATAGCGATCACCGGCAGTAATGGAAAGACGACTACTACATCAATGATATACCACATTTGTAAAGAAGCAGGATTGGATTGTGCGATGGTAGGGAATATAGGTTTTTCGTTTGCGAGGCAGGTAGCAGCAGAGCCAAAAAAGTTATACGTAGCAGAAATAAGTTCTTTCCAACTGGATGATATAAGATTGTTCAAACCGGATATAGCGGTGTTGACAAATATAACGGAAGATCATTTAGACAGGTATGATTACAATTTTGAAAATTATATAAAAAGCAAATTCAACATTATAAAATACCAGGATGAAAGCGATGTATTTATTTATAACGCCGACGATGAAGTAACAATAAAGTATTTAAACAATTTTTTAAACAAGACTAACGCATTACCAATCAGCATGAGCAAACAATTACCAGAAGGCGCGTACATATCCAATGCAGAGATGCATTTAAAATGGAAAAAAGAAGAAATGTATATGAGCGTTGACGATTTTGCAGTTAAAGGAAAGCATAACCAGTATAATACAATGGCGGCGAGTCTTTCAGCTGTTGTGATGGACATACGGAAGGAAAAGATAAGAGATGCTGTGCAAACTTTCGAGAGCCTTGAGCATCGTATGGAGCCGGTTGCAGTCATCAGGGGGGTTGAATTTATTAACGACAGCAAAGCTACAAACACCAACAGTACTTGGTATGCTCTGGAAAGCATGACAAAGCCAACGATTCTTATACTGGGTGGAGTTGATAAAGGCAATGATTATTCTTTCATGAAGGAACTTGTAAAGGAAAAAGTTAAAGCAATTGTATGCATGGGTATAGATAATAGGAAAATACATGAGGCCTTTGGAAATGAAGTTGAATTAATAATAAATACTGACAATGCAAAGGACGCCGTACAGTCGGCGTTTCATTTTGCCGATAAAGGAGATGTGGTTTTATTATCACCGGCATGCGCCAGCTTCGACCTTTTTAAAAACTATGAAGACCGGGGAAAGCAATTTAAAGAAGCAGTAAAAGATTTATAAGAATCAGAATCAAATTTGGTATCGAATATCAAAATATTAAAATATTAAAGTCCAGTCCCCTCTTTCCTAAGCTTGTCGAAGGATGGAGAGGGATTGGGTTGAGGCCATGAACGAAGCAAAAAATATATTGTACAGTAAATTACCTTCTGCCAACACAGTTACTGGTAATCTTTTAAACCGCACCAAAGGTGACAAAGTAATATGGGCTATTGTTATACTTCTTACGATGGTGAGCGTTCTTGTAGTGTATAGCAGTATAGGTTCACTTGCCTATAGAATGAATAAAAGCACCGAGAGTTACCTTTTCAAGCAAATAGGATTTATTGCTTTAGGAGTCGTGATTATTTACTTTGCGCACAGGGTTAATTATTCCATCTACTCAAGAGTCGCAACGATTTTATTTTTGATATCAATTCCTTTGTTAATCTATACGCTCAAATTTGGCAGCAACATTAATGAAGCAAACAGGTGGATAAAACTGCCCGTAATTAATCTAACCTTCCAGACATCTGATCTTGCAAAGCTTGCACTCTTTATGTACATGAGCAGGCAGTTGAGTAAAAAGCAGGATATAATAAAAGATTTTAAAAAAGGTTTTCTGCCCCTCATCATTCCCGTTATAATTATATGCTTGTTGATTGCACCGGCCAATTTATCGACCGCATTGCTAATAGGCGGTATTGCACTTATGATGATGTTCATTGGAAGAGTTCGTGTGCGACATATTATGATTGTTGTTGGCTCAGCACTAATCCCTTTGCTAATACTCGTTCTTGTAGCTACCCACTATTATAATAAGGAAGAGCATGCATCAAAAGATCTTCCCGCAATTTTTAATGCAGGCCGTATGCCTACATGGATAAAGCGTGTACAAAGCTTTATTTATTCGGGGGACGAAAATGAAAGCTACCAGATTCAACAATCAAAAATTGCAATTGCCAAGGGTGGTTGGCTTGGTAAGGGCCCGGGCAAAAGTGAGCAAAGAAATTTTTTGCCACATCCATACAGCGATTTTATCTATGCTATAATAATTGAAGAATACGGTATCATCGGCGGTGTAGTGATCGTTTTAATTTACCTGCTTTTTTTATTTCGAAGTATACGCATTTTTCAACGATGCCCTTTTGCCTTCGGGGCTTTTCTTGCAATAGCATTAAGTTTCACATTGGTAATTCAGGCTATGGTAAATATGGCTGTAACGGTAGATATTTTTCCTACAACGGGTGTTACGCTGCCATTGGTAAGTATGGGTGGCAGCAGCCTTTGGTTTACCTGCTTTGCTATCGGAATTATTTTAAGCGTAGCCAGGAATGTGGAGCAAATGGAAGGTAAAGAATCAGAATTGGTAACAGAGCAAATCGAAGCGGAATAGTGTGATAATATTCGAAGGATAATAGAATGGATAATAAAAAAATAATTATTGCAGGTGGTGGAACGGGAGGCCATATTTTCCCTGCCTTAGCGATTGCAAATGCATTAAAGAAAATGGATCCGGATATTGAAATATTATTTGTTGGTGCAAAGGGAAAAATGGAAATGGATAAAATTCCGGAAGCAGGTTATAAAATCGTGGGGCTTACAATCGCTGGTTACAACAGAAGTTCTTTGATAAAAAATATAGGCTTGCCTTTTAAACTGGTTAAAAGTTTTTTTGAAGTCACATCCATTCTTAAAACTTTTAAGCCCGATGCAGTTATTGGGGTCGGCGGCTATTCAAGCTTTCCGGTTTTGAGAACTGCACAGTTTCGTGGTATACCAACATTCATTCATGAGAGCAATTCATTGCCCGGCAGGAGCAATATCATGCTTGGCAAAAAGGCAAAAGCAGTTTTTGTAGCAGCTGAAAAAATGGACAAATATTTTCCCGCCAATAAAATTGTGTTAACGGGAAATCCTGTGAGGGATATCTTCTTGAAAAAGATACCTAAAGATGAAGCATTGAAGTTTTTTGGTTTGAAAGAAGAAGGAAAAACAATTTTTGTAATGGGAGGAAGCCTTGGTGCAAAAAGTATTAATGAAACAGTAGAAGCAAATATCGATCTCTTTAAAAAGAATAATCTCCAGTTGATCTGGCAAACCGGAAAGGCATATGCAGCGGCTGCAGCCAAAGTTGAGGAAGACAGGAGTAATATATGGACCAATGCGTTCATTAATAAAATGGAATACGCTTATAACGCTGCAGATATAGTGGTGGCAAGGGCAGGGGCAATGACGATTGCTGAACTATGTGTTGTTGGCAAACCTGCAATTTTTGTTCCTTACCCTTTTGCAGCTGAAGATCACCAGGCTGTAAATGCGATGGCACTTGTTCAAAAGCAAGCTGCAATAATGATAAGAGATGAAGAAGTAAAAAATAAATTGATGAGCTCCATCCTGGATTTGGCGTGCGATGAAGGAAAGATGGAAATGCTGGAAATGAATATTGCACAACTCGGTAAAAAGAACGCTGACGAAATAATCGCTATGGAAATTTTAAAGAATATTAAACAATTAAAAACTTAAAATAGAATTTAAAAACTTTCCCTTTACGGAACGGAATTCAATGAAAGATTACACAACCATATCAAGGGTTTATTTTATAGGAATAGGAGGGATAGGAATGAGTGCTCTTGCAAAGTATTATTTAAGCAGGAACGCGACTGTAAGCGGCTATGATAAAACTGAAACGTCACTCACGAAGGCGATGGAAAATGAAGGGATCAAAATACACTATGAAGACAATTGTGACTTGCTGGATAAGAATGCTCAATTAGTTGTGTACACTCCGGCTGTTCCCAAAGATCACAAAGAATATAATTACTATTTAGATAATAATTATGAAGTAGTGAAGCGTAGTAAAGTGCTGGGCGAAATAACTAAATCATC
>JBDUEG010000057.1:0-14292 GCA_040002575.1 Ginsengibacter sp. | reverse complement strand
TTATCAATAATATGGAAATGAAATGGAACGATGTGCAATTTGTAAGAGTAGATGCAGACATCACTGAAAATCTTATTGATAAAAATGAAAATATTGAAAGTGTTTTATCAAAAAATGAAGCAGAGAAACTAAAAGAATTGTTTAAAATAGAAATGCCTTCATTGCGTGTAACAGTTGACGTAATAGGCCTTGGCGCTGATACCTTACCGGTAGTCGCTACACGTCCCGAGTTTATGAGGAGAATGAAAGACATGGCTGAAGCGGGCAGCGGTGGAATGGGAAGTTTTTATGGTGCAATGCCAGAAGAAGTTACACTTACAGTAAATGGAAATCATCCGGTTTATAAAAGTATTCTTAAAGAAAAAGATAAAGTAAAACAGGAGAAGAAAACGAGGAATTTAGCAGACCTCGCTTTGCTTTCGCAGGGACTGTTGAAAGGACAAGAACTTACTGATTTTATAAACCGCAGCGTAGAAATGATGGAAGGAAAAGAAAAAAGTAAAATCATCCTGGAAGCGTAATCTTAAAACTATTTTTTATCAAAGCTCTGACGTTTCAGGGCTTTTTTTTTGCTCACTAAAGCGTATTAAATCTTGTTCATTCGATAAAATACTTAACTCCAAATATTCCATTTTCTTCAAATAATATTCTTCTTCAAAACCAGCGCTTAAAAAAATCTCTTTATGTAAAGGATTTAAATAGACAATGAAAATGTGCCGACTGTTTTCTTTAAGCGATTTCAAAATGTTTTTGGCAACCGCCAGCATTATTACTTCATCGAAGGGATTGAAAAAGAAAAAAACATTTTGATCATCTTCTATCTTATAGTTAATAGCATCATCACAGATCACTTTGAATTGTGTGGACGGGAATAATGATTGCACTTTAGCGATATTTCGCTCTGCGGCTACACATAGAGCTCTGGCAAATTCGATTCCAGTTATTTTTTTAAATCCATAGTAAGCGGCTACCACAAGTACTCTTCCTTTTCCACATCCAAAATCAACTATGCACTGGTTGCCCTTTATTTCTTGTAAATAGTCAAAAGCCTTTTCCAATAAAAAATAATTGGCCCCCTGGTAAATAGAAGCGTGCGCTAAATTGTCTCCGTACACAGAAAGCCCTTTAAGCCTGTCTAATTCAATCGTATCTAAATCATACTTTTTTTCACCTTTTATTTCCTTGATTACTGTAAACAAGGCAAGCTTGAAATTCCAGTTGGAGCCAATAAAGTAAAAATATTTTAGGTAATACTTTATACTCATTACGTTTTAGTTTCGGCCTGTGTGCTTTCGGAAAGCCTTATATCTATTACTTTTAATTGCAAACTGATGTCTCCGTTCCATTCATTTTCATCAATAGTATAGACGATATCGATGGGCTTTTTCATTTGAAGGAGGTAGAATTTTTCAGCCATATTAAAACCTATCCCTGTAAGGATTTTGTCGTCTTGTTTTACAACAAACCGCACATGTAATTCTTTAACTATTTTGGACCATGAAGTATCTGAAACATTCCTTGTTATGAAAACCGGGCGAAGGTTTTCCGGCCCAAAAGGTTCTATCTGTGTAATAATATTGTAAAAGCTTTTCGTTATATTTTTAAATGAAATTTCCGCATCAATCTTTATTTCCGGAACAAGCAGATGCGGCTCGATATTAGAAGAAACGATCTCTTCAAATTTATTACTAAAGGCTTCCACATTTTGTGAAAGCATCGTCATACCCGCAGCTGCAAAATGTCCTCCGTAACCAATAAGATATTCCCTGCAGGCATGTATAGCCTCGTATAAATTATACCCGGGCACACTTCGTGCACTTCCTCCAACATATTCTCCACTCTGCGTGAGGACAACAGTAGGGCGATAATATTTTTCAATGAGCCTGCTGGCAACAATTCCAACGACACCCTTGTGCCAGTGCGATTGAAATACCACTGTCGTCTTTCTACTTACAAGAATGTCATCGCTTTCAATCATTGCAAAGGCTTCTTCTGTTATTGTACTATCCGCATCTTTGCGATCAGTATTATCGCTATGAAGCATCTCGGCATAATGCATAGCTTCTTTAAAATCATCTTCGATAAACATCATTACTGCTTTGGACGCATCATCCATTCTGCCTGCTGCGTTAACCCGCGGAGCAATTATGAAAACCACATTATTTATTGAAAAGCTTTTTGTAACACCACTTAATTCTATCAATGCTTTTATTCCAGGTATGGGATCAGTATTTAATTTTTGAAGGCCATAATAAGCCATAATCCGGTTCTCGCCGGTAATAGGAACTATATCAGCACCAATTGCGGTTACAACGAGGTCGAGGTAACAAGTGTATTCTTTTTCAGCCAGGCCCAATCGTTGGGATAGCGCAGTTATCAATTTAAATCCTACGCCACAGCCACACAACTCCTTGTAGGGGTAATTACAATCTTTTTGCTTTGGATTTAAAATGGCAACGGCTGGTGGAAGTTCATCATCAGGCAAATGATGATCGCATACAATAAAATCGAGGCCCAGTGACCTTGCATACGCAATAAGCTCAATGGATTTTATACCGCAATCGAGTGAAATAATTAATTTAAAATTGTTGTCTTTGGCGAAATCAATTCCCATTTTGCTAACGCCATATCCCTCACGATAACGATGCGGCACATAAAAGGCTATATTTTCTACCGTATAGATTTTTTTCAAAAACCGATACATAGACGCCACTGATGTCGTGCCATCAACATCATAGTCCCCAAAAACTAAAATCTTATGCTTAAGTTTTATCGCTGATAAAATACAAGCAACCGCTTTCTCCATATCTTTCATTAGAAAAGGGTCGTGCAGTTGTAAAAGTTGTGGGCGAAAAAAATCTTTAGCCTTATCAAATGTATCAACTCCCCTTTGTACAAGTATTTTGCATAACGGATAACTAATTCCTAATGCTTGTTGTAAATCAGCAATTTTGCTTTCATCAGCAGATAATATCTTCCATCTTCTTTCCATGACCATATAATTAGCCTGTTAGCCAATGCGATAATTAGCTAATTGAAAAACTCGTAACCGGCATCAAATATTGAATTAGCATATTAGTATGCCGCATATTAATACATCAATATTTCCGGTCAGTTGTATATAACACCAATTCTTCCATCCCTCTTCTGATATCGCTTTGTGGGAATTCAAATAAGATCTCGAGGGCTTCATCACGGTATTGAGTCATCTTTTCATTTGCATATTTAATGCCCCCGGTTTCAATAACTTTTTCTAATACATACTTGATTTTCGCAGGATCTTTATTTTCGTTTTTTATTATATAGATAATCTTTCTTTTTTCAGTGGGGCTTGTATTATTCAAAGTGTAGATTAAAGGCAGCGTCAACTTCTTTTCTTTTAAATCATTGCCAGTTGGCTTGCCAATATCCTCGTTGCCATAGTCAAAAAGATCATCCTTTATCTGGAATGCGATGCCTGTCTTTTCTCCAAAGATTTTCATTCTTTCGGTAATAACTTCATTTTTACTCGTGCTCCATGCTCCTACCCCGCATGCAGATGATAGTAAAGAAGCGGTTTTACCTTTAATAATTTCAAAATAAGTATCTTCTTTCAAATTGAGCTTTCTTGCCTTTTCCATTTGCAACAATTCTCCTTCACTCATTTGTTTTACCGCTTCGGACAAGATATGCAGGTGCTTAAAATCTTCAGCTTCAGTTGATAACAACAGGCCCTTTGACAGCAAATAATCGCCTACAAGAACAGCAATCTTATTTTTCCATAAAGCGTTAATAGATAAAAAGCCCCTTCTTTCCAGCGACTCATCTACCACATCGTCGTGTACTAAAGTTGCGGTATGAAGAAGTTCAACTAAGGCAGCAGCTCTGTATGTTGATTCATTCACAGTACCGTGAAGTTTTGCACTTAAAAAAACAAACATTGGCCTTAGTTGCTTGCCTTTTCTCTTAATAATATATTTCATTATCCGGTCAAGCAGTGGCGTATGACTTTTTACGGAGTGCGCGAATTTTTCTTCAAATATTCTTAACTCATCGGAAATAAGGCTTCTGGAAAATTGCATTGTCATACACAGGCAATATAGGACAGAAAGGAATAAAATGAATAAATTTAAATACCGGTGTAAAAGCTGCCTTTCAGGATTGATTAGCTCTAATAATGAAAGTAAATCATAGACTTGTAAAACTTTTCCGGCAAAGCAGCAAATAAGCTCAGATATTAATCATAAGTTTACAAAATTGTAAGGATATATAAATAGTTCAAAGTCTAAATATTTGATAAAAAAATTTGGTTTTTGATATTGGTTTAATATTTTTGCAATCAATCAACCCGTTTATTTAGAAATCATTAATCAAAAAGTTATGGCAAGCAAAAAGTACAAATTATTATTAATGGGAATCTTTTCCCTTCTATCTTTTGGCGTCTTCGCTCAGGATACAGGAGTATACAATATCTGGGATTCGAGTGTTGTTTCTTCAAAGGGAATGGCACAGCAAAATGAATTCATGAATAATACTTATGATTTCCCGGCAAAACCCCGCAGCGAATTTGAATTTGGAATTTCCGGTGGTATGTTTTCAGTAAGCAGTGACGTGTCCGCTAAATTACCTACCGCAGGTATTTCAGCTCACGTACGTAAAGCGTTAGGTTACATTTTTTCTTTAAGGTTACAATATGTATATGGTGGTGCGAAGGGAATAAATTGGAAGCCATCGATTGGATATGCAAACAACCCGGCATGGGCGGGTTACAATTCTGTAACTGGCCAACCAGTTTATTATAATTACAGAACTCATGTGCAGGACCTTTCTTTACAGGGAATATTCACTTTAAATAATATTCGTTTTCATAAGCAAAAAACCGGAATGGTTCTTTACGGTGGTGTAGGTATTGGCGCTACTATTTATGACACAAAGATTAACGCTTTAAATGGTACAGCACCATATAATTTTTCTTCTATTAACGTTTCCGGCTTTGATGAAAGAAAAGATATTAGGGATCAGATAAAGAGTTTGTTAGATGATAGTTATGAAACAGATGCAGAAAATAATAAAAAGAATAGTTCTACATTATTTGGACAAACCCTGAAACCATCCGGAACATTGTTAGCAGGCATAGCCTTTAAGTTAGGTAAAAGAATAAACCTCGCTCTTGAAGACAGATTTACATTTATTAAGGATGATCTGCTTGATGGACAACAATGGCAGGAACATACCAGGGCAGAACCTGTTCAGACACGTGATTTTGATAGCTATAATTATGCTTCCGTTGGTTTAAACTTCAATATTGGTTCAAAAGCTGTTGAGCCCTTATGGTGGATTAATCCACTTGATTACGCTTATAGTGAAATCAACAATCCTAAGCACATGAAAATACCGAAACCTGTATTTGATGATACTGATGGAGATGGGGTTGTTGACCAACTTGATAAAGAACCAAATACTCCGGCAGGCTGTCCTGTTGATACACACGGTGTTTCTAAAGATACTGATGGTGATGGTGTACCGGATTGTAAAGACAAGCAATTAATTACTCCTACAGAATGCCAACCTGTTGATGCTGATGGTGTAGGTAAATGCCCTGATCCTGAATGTTGCAAAAACATGGTTATGGCGGATTCAAATAAATGCCAGATCGGTGATTTGCCAAGTCTTTCTTTCAGGGGTAATTCAGGAGGACTTAGCAGTGATGCTAAAGCAATGTTAGCAACAGTCGCTTCTAAATTAAAAAACAATGCTGATTGCGGCATTACAGTTACAGGATATCCTGCTGCTTCTAAAGCGTCTCAGGCTTTATGTAACAAGAGAATTGATGCTGTTAAAGCTTATTTAACTGAGAAGGAAGGAATAAGTGCAGACCGTATAGATACCAATTGCGAAGTTGGTGGCGGAGATTCTAATACAGTAGACATCAAATCCAGATAATACTTTTTGCTCAATGATAAAGCCTTTCCATATTTGGGAAGGCTTTTTTTATTATGAAAAATTTAACCGGCTTCATTTTGGCGAACAATTTTTTAAAACCATTTTTGCCCAAAATCATTTAATTTCGCACCTCTTTATGAAATTATTCCTGGTATCACTACTGTCAATGGTTTTCTTAGTATCATGTAGCAATCAGTTTAATAAAGTAATTAAGAGTAAAGACTCCGAATTTAAGCTTAAGAAAGCCGATGAATATTTTGCAAAAAAGAAATATAACTATGCAAGTCAGTTATATATAGAACTCTTCTCAGTATTTAAAGGAACCGATAAATTCGAAGATCTATATTATAAGTATGCTTATTGTTCCTTCTACCAAAAGAATTATACCGACGCCGAAAATCTCTTCAAAGGATTTTTAGAGGTGTTCCCAAATAGTACCAAGGCCGAAGAAATAGCCTATATGCATGCCTATACATATTATTTGCAATCTCCTACTGCCGAACTTGAACAAATTAATACATCAAAAGCGATAGGAATGCTACAAAGTTTTATAAATACCTATCCTAATTCTTCCCGGACGGCTGATGCAAACGCATTAATAGCAAAGAGCAGGACAAAGCTGGAGTTGAAAGATTATAAGACCGCACAATTGTATTACAATCTACAGCAGTATAGGGCTGCAGGTATTTCTTTTTCAAATCTTATGAATACTTATTCAGAATCTGAAAAAGGCGAGGATTACATGTTAATGGCAATAAAATCATATTACCAGTTTGCCAAATTGAGTTATTCAGACAAGCAGCAAGAGCGTTATGAAAAGGTAGCGGCAGAATATTTTGATTTTGCTGATAGGTATCCTGAAAGCAAACTATTGAAAGAAGCAGAACACTTCAAAGATCTTAGTCAGAACAATATTAAACAAATACAAAATGAGCAAATTAAGACGCCAACAGAGCGCTAATACCAGCAATGTTGTTGAAACAAAAAACCTTACTGATGTGAAGGCAAAGACGGGAAATCTCTATGAGTCTATTGCAGTAATTGCCAAAAGAGCAAATCAGATTAATATTTCCATCAAGGAAGAACTGCATAATAAACTCGAGGAATTCGCTAGCCATACAGATAGCCTCGAAGAGATTCATGAAAATAAAGAGCAGATTGAAATTTCAAAGGCATACGAAAGAATGCCTAACCCAGCTCTCCTCGCTACAACAGAATTTATGGAAGATAAAATTTATTATCGCAGAAATGAAGATAATCTGTTCGATTAATGATCTTATGGTGTAAACACTTTTGCTTGCGAAGTGATTTTATATAAATTTTTAATTTAGAAATTATACTTTTAACGGCGGTTTAAATACCGCCGTTTTTTATTTAATAAAATTACCTCGTATAGATTTTGATATGTTCAAAGGAAAAAAAATTTTACTATGCGTTACTGGAAGTATTGCTGCTTATAAAGCGGTAATATTATTAAGATTATTAATAAAAAATGAGGCAGAAGTAAAAGTAATCATGACGCATGCAGCCAAAGACTTTGTATCGCCACTTACATTTTCAACACTCTCAAAAAATAAAATACTATCCGATCTATTCGATGAAGAAACCTGGGCAAACCATGTCTTACTTGGCAGATGGGCCGATGTAATAATTGTCTCTCCAGCTTCATGCAATACAATTGCAAAAATGGCAAATGGAATTTGCGACAATCTGCTATTGGCTGTTTATCTATCTGCATCATCGCCGGTTTTGCTTGCCCCTGCCATGGATGAAGACATGTGGAATCATGCTGCTACAAGAAATAATTTACAGATTTTACAAAAGAACGGATGCCAAATATTACCCGTGAATGAAGGTGAACTTGCAAGTGGCTTAACAGGTAAAGGGAGGATGGCTGAACCGGAGGAGATTGTTTGGTACCTTAATAACTTTTTTAACAGTAAGACTGCTCTAAAGGGAAAGAAAGCCCTTGTAACTGCTGGTCCCACTTATGAGGCCATAGATCCTGTTCGCTTTATCGGGAATCATTCCAGCGGAAAAATGGGAGTTGCTCTTGCTAAGGAATTAAGCCGAAGAGGAGCAGAAGTTCATTTAATATTAGGGCCATCAGCCATTACTGTTCCTGCCGGAGTTAGTAGTACAAGAGTTGTATCAGCTTACGAAATGTTTGAAGCTACTTTCACATATTTTAATCAGGCAGATATTATTGTTATGGCAGCGGCGGTAGCTGATTATATGCCCGAAAAGTCAGCTAAAGAAAAAATAAAGAAAGGTGATAAACGATTAATTCTTGGATTGACCGGAACTAAAGATATTTTGGCAAAAGCAGGGGAATTAAAAACGCACAATCAGATCCTGGTTGGCTTTGCGTTGGAAACAGAGAATGGTAAAGAAAACGCAATTGAAAAAATGCACAGAAAGAAGGCTGATCTTATTGTACTCAACTCTCTTAAAGATGCTGGTGCAGGATTTGGATACAGCACTAACAAAATAAGTATTTTTGAAAAAAATGGAGCCGAGCATTCCTTTGAAAAAAAATCAAAAGAAGAAGTTGCTGTTGATATTGTAAACACAATTATTGATTATAAAAATGAATAAAATATTCCTGATCTCTTTACTATCGATTTCTTTAAGTGTCTGCCATTCGCAGGAACTCAAGGCGAGAGTAAGCGTACTCAGCAACAGGGTAGGAAATAACGTTGATAAAAAAACATTTCAAACTTTACAAACGGCTCTCAATAATTTTGTTAATAATCGGAAATGGAGCACAGACCAATTTACCCAAAAAGAAAAAATCGATTGTAGCTTCCTGTTAAACCTTGAATCTGCCGGCGATGCTAACGTATATAAAGGTTCTTTAACTATTCAATCTGCGAGGCCGGTTTTTAATTCTTCTTATTCGTCACCTATAATTAATTTCCAGGACAATGATCTTATTTTTAAATATTCAGAATTCCAACAGCTTGAATTTAATGACAACCGTGTGTCGGGTACTGATGCATTGATTTCAAATCTTACTGCAGCTTTTGCTTACTATATAAATATCATTCTTGGTATGGATTACGATTCTTTTTCGCCAAGGGGCGGCGATATATATTTTCAAAAAGCCCAAAATATAATTAACAATGCCCCGGAAGGCAGAAATATCACCGGGTGGAAAGCTTTCGATGGAACCAGGAACCGGTATTGGCTTACTGAAAACCTATTAAACAGCCGTTACACCATAATGCATGATGTTATATATGGTTACTACCGGCTTGGGATGGATAAGCTTTATGAAGATGAAATCAATGCCCGTACCCAGGTCCTAAACATGCTTACATTACTCAATACTTACAATGTTGAGAATCCTAACACTATGATCCTGCAGTTTTTCCTGCAAGGAAAAAGCCAAGAGCTAATAAAAATATTTTCAAAAGCTACGCCGCCTGATAAAGCTAAAGCTCTCGAACTTTTGCAGCGTATTGATGTTACTTCAGCATCGAAATATAAAGAAGAGCTTAAGTAATGAAAACGTTTCTTTTTGTTATATCAACTTGTATATGGATTTCATGTTCTGATAAAAATAAAACACCACCAGGGATAATTCCTTTAAATGAAATGTCTAGGATTATGTGGGATATAATAAGAGCCCAGTCCTTTGCCAACGAAACTTCAAGAAAGGATTCTTCAATTAATGTTGAATCACAAACGAAAGCTCTTACAAAAAAAGTATTTGAAATCCATAATGTATCGTCCTCGTTATTTGATAAAAGCTATGATTGGTATTCAAGCCATCCGGATATTTTAAGGATAATGTTTGATAGTCTTTACTCTCAAAAACAACGGGAAAGTGATTTGCAGATGAAGGAAAAATATAAGCATTTAGGCAAAGATTCTCTTCCAGGAAAATTTTTAAAAAAATGAATAAAGTCTACAAAGACGCGGATTCAGCATTACATGATGTGAATAGTGGAAGTATCATCATGTTAGGTGGGTTTGGCCTATGTGGTATTCCTGAAAACTGTATAAGTGCTTTGGTTAAACGCAAAGCAAATAATCTTACGTGCATTTCAAACAACGCTGGCATAGATGATTTTGGAATTGGTTTACTATTGCAGACGAAGCAGGTAAAAAAAATGATTGCATCATATGTGGGCGAGAATGCTGAATTCGAAAGGCAATTATTAAGCGGTGAGCTTATTGTAGATCTAATACCGCAGGGAACTTTGGCAACAAGATGTATGGCTTCGGGTTATGGTTTACCGGCGATATTTACACCCGCCGGCGTAGGTACTGAAGTGGCAGAAGGAAAAGAAGTTCGTGAGTTTAATGGGAAACAGTATTTAATGGAATACGCATTTGATTCTGACTTTGCATTTGTAAAGGCATGGAAAGGAGATAAAGATGGTAACCTGATCTTTAAAGCAACTGCCCGCAATTTTAATCCTCTGATGGCCATGGCTGGTAAACTGACTATTGCAGAGGTGGAAGAATTAGTGGAGCCCGGCGACCTTGATCCCAATCAAATTCATACGCCCGGCATATACGTCCACCGCATCTTTCAGGGTAGTAATTACGAAAAGAGAATCGAGCAAAAGACGGTAAGGAAAATTAGATAATAATCATAGGTAATGCTTTAATTATAAGAAGATTCCATTAGCAAGAAAAAATTATGTTAGATAAAAATCAAATTGCACAACGGATATCAAAAGAATTAAAAGATGGCTTTTATGTAAACCTTGGAATTGGTATCCCTACACTTGTAGCAAATTACATTCCTGAAGGAATTGATGTTGTATTACAATCCGAAAATGGATTACTCGGTATGGGCCCCTTCCCTGTAGAAGGGGATGAGGATCCGGATTTAATTAATGCAGGCAAACAAACCATCACCACATTACCAGGATCTTCCTTTTTCGATAGTGCAGCCAGTTTTGGAATGATAAGAGCTGGTAAGGTTGACCTTACGGTTTTAGGTGCTATGGAAGTAAGTGAAACCGGTGATATTGCCAATTGGAAAATACCCGGTAAAATGGTAAAAGGAATGGGCGGAGCAATGGATTTAGTAGCAAGCGCAAAAAATATTATAGTCGCAATGATGCATACCAGTCCTAACGGACAATCAAAGTTGTTACCTAGATGTACGCTTCCATTGACAGGCATAAGATGTGTGAAGAAAATCGTCACAGATCTTGCTGTTCTTGATGTGACAAACAATGGATTTAAACTGGTTGAGCGTGCGCCGGGAATAACTATTGAGGAAATCAAAAATAAAACGCTCGGTAGACTTATAGTTGAAGGAGATATTCCCGAAATGGCTTTTTAAAAAAGTACAAAAAAATCAGTCTATTAAAGAATTTTTCATCGCGAAGAAAACAAGTCCCACAGAATTTTTTACGCCAAAGCGCTCCATTAACCTGTCTTTGATAGCCTCAACAGTTCTTGCACTGATATCCATCCTTTTTGCGATTTCCTGCGCAGTGTATTCCATGCATACAAGATTAAGCACTTCCTTTTCTCTGTCACTTATAATAACTTCACTGTTTAAGGTTGGGTTGAATTTCTGCTTGGCATAATTCTTTTTTATAAGTACCCTGTTCACAAAATTGTTGAGGTAAAAGCCCGTCCGCATCACATCCATAATTCCCTGTTTTATTTCTTCAGGCTCCGTGCTTTTAAGTAAATATCCATTTGCACCACTGTCCATAAGATGCCCTACAAACCTTTCATCTTCATACATGGTAAGAATAAGAATTCTAATCTTTGGGAAATGTTTATTGACATATTTTGTAGTTTCAATTCCGTCCTTAACAGGCATCTTAAGATCCATAAGTATCACATCAGGTTTAGCTGCTGCCAGGCCTTCTATAAGTTCTTCGCCATTTTCAGCCTCAAGCACAAAGGTGATGTTGCCGTAAGATCTTAATGAAAGAATTACGCCTTTCCTAAAAATCTTATGATCATCTGCAATGGCAACTTTGATGACTTCCATGTTAATTAAGAGGGTTAAATATTAAAGATATTGAACAGCATAAAGTAAAGTCATTCTATTTAACCGTTTCCCTTGGTACTTCGATAGTAACTTTATAGTAAGTGTGTGTACTATCAATATCAAATGAGATACTTCCTTTCAATACTTTTATACGGCTTTCTATATTTTTTAGTCCGAGGCCCGATGAATCAAAATTCAGCTTTTCAAAATCAGGCTGCAGAATGCCTTTGCCATCATGATGTATGCGAAAATAAGAAAAATTTCCTTGCACGTTTTGGGTGAGATGAATAAACCCGGCATGGCTGTGCTTGATGATATTAGTCACTAATTCCTGTGTAACTCTAAAGACTAACAATTCTTGCTCTTCTTTTAGCCGCTCCCTGTTATCATGAAAACGTGCACTGGCATTTATGACACCAGATCCGTTAATTTTTTCAAACAAATCTTTTATCGCAGATTCTAACCCAAAGTTTTTCAAGGTAGGAGGCATCAGGCTGTGGGAAATATTTCTTATAAGTTGTATACTGTCATCAATAATTTGTTTAGCGCTAAATATTGATTGTAGCTGCACAGCAGGTTCCTGGTGAATAAGATTTTCATTAAGATAAAGCCTTGCCGTCGCGAGCAAAGGTCCTGCATCATCATGCAAATCTGCAGCAATCCTTTGTCTCTCTTCCTCCTGAAACCGAATAGAAGCCTTTAGTAACATCTGTTGCCTCTCCTCTTCCATCTTTTGCAATTGCTTGTTGAATTTAATAACTCGTCTTTGATGGAATACAACAACCGAAACCAATGTAATGGCCATAACAAACATACCAATAGTGCCAAAGATCAGTACATATGGAATCCCTAACGTGTTATCGGATATCTGCAGAAAAAACATTTAATATACTCCCCGGTTGGTTTTAGTTTGAATGATTATAATCTTTCCCCCATTCATAATTTTTTTTCAGCTCAGGATTTGCCTGGCTGGATTGCATTAACATTGCAATAGAAAGTAAAACGTTTTTAAGGATGTTGAATACTGAATTAATGTAAGTGTATTGAACTCTATAAGTTTTGTCATCTATCATAGTTTCTGCCATGATGTATAAAAAAAAAGTACCGGATAAATATATGAGAAACGTAATTATGATCCAAAAATTTGAAGTGGAATAAACCTGTAGATTGCTACTGCCTTTTATTTGAAAAAATAAATAATAAATGCACATCCCTATAATTAGAAGAGTTTGAAGCCCGGAGGTAAGGGAATCAAAGCCTTTCATTTTATTTATAAAGAAAAAGTCAATTAAAGAAAGAAGAATAAAAAAAAGCCAGAGAGGAAAAATATACTTTTTAGCTTTATCATTAGGAACGACATAAAAAAAGAAGAGGCAAAAAAAAGAAAACTCTAAAACAGTAAAAATAGAAAATATATATATGAAAAAGTTTTCAAAATGTATTTGGTGAAGATAAATACCCGCCGATTCGTTTAAAATACAATATATTATGTAATAAAAAATTACCCTTAGAGATCTTTCTTTTGTTTTGAACTTAAACAATAGAAAGAAAACTAAGGGTAGTAAATGAGAGAATATACCAGTATAGTTAAATAAATTTGAAATAGCAGTTATGTTTAAACCAAATATAACTATCTATTTCAAATTTTATTATCAATAAATTTTTATTCTTCATATAATTTAACGTCTTCCCACCAAATTGTCTTATCAGCAACTATGGCATCTTTCCTTACTATATCTCCTGTGTTAGTAACAACAGAGAATTCAAGGATGTCTTTTCCATCTGCATCAACACCGGTGTAAACTAAATGCTCTTCATTTAAATTTGTAAGGCATTTACGAAAATTGATTCCAACACATCCTGGCTGCGCAATAATTTCTTCAAGGATGTTGCGGCCGATGTAGTAGCCTTGCGTAGCTGTGGGATTAGCAGCTTTGAAAGCATTAACTAATTCAATTCCTTCCGTAAGCCCGATGTTTTCGCCTACGTTAGCGAGGTTCTTGGTTTCTGTGAGAGTGTTTTGATTCATGATTGTAAGTTTTTAATTGTTTGTGGTTAATTGTGTAATTACAGTACTAACTTCCATAAAAAGTATATATTTGTCAACACCTTTTTTTTTACAAATATTTCTTTATATTGCTTATAAGTAGCTCAGATAAGGGTTACGATAGAATTTACGCGGTATAATACGAACAAAACAAAGGGTAAATTTACGCGCAAAAGCAGTAAATTTACTATCAGGATTTTAGTAGTTTTTCTATAGTATTTTATACTTTGAAAAAATTGTAAATCTGATTGATTTAAAATTTTATATAAAAAAGTGTAAAAGGGATTTAGAAATTGGCTAACCTGAGATATCTAAAATAGCTAATAAGAATTTTTCTTTAACATATTAG
>JBDUEG010000056.1:0-14310 GCA_040002575.1 Ginsengibacter sp. | reverse complement strand
TATGTTTTACATAAAATTGCAAGTTCACTTCTTCAAAGTTGATATAATATGGAAGACCAAAGCCCATAATCCTGGTATTTAGAAACATAAAACCTACAAGACTTATATAAGTTTTTTCGTTAAAGGAATCGAGTTGAGTTTTATAGGGAACAGATCTGGCGGTACACAATAATTTGCCATTATAAGATTGTTCCATGCGGCATGCAGAAAATGCGATTCCATTGTATTAAACTTTTGGCCTGTAAAAAGGGCGAAAGATCAGCCGTAAATTTTGATCGTAAGTCATATAATTATATATCCAGTTGCTAAAAACCGAGATCCTGTTTTTTACACCAAGGAGTAGAAAGAGATGAAGCCCCATCCATATCATCCACGCAAAAAACCCCCCGAAATGAAATTTAGGTTTTGGTATATCAACTACAGCAAGGTTGCGCCCGACCGTTGCCATCGAACCTTTGTCATTATATTCAAATGGAATAAGCTCTTGGCCCATTTGCATTTTTAAAAGATTCTTACCCAATGCTTTTGCTTCAGCTATCGCTACTGAAGCAACCTGCGGATGTCCATGAGGATATTTTTCTGTCTCCATATATGCAACATCTCCTATCGCGTAAATATTCTCCAGGCCTGCTACTGCACTATATCTGTCTACCTTAATACGGTTGCCTTTTACAATCATGCTTTTGTCAATGCCTTCCGGAACATTTCCTTTTATCCCAGCTGCCCAAATCACCAAACAAGAATCGATTTTGTCTCCATTTTTCATTGTAACTGTTGTTCCATCATAATCTTTTACTGTAGTTTCGGTTCTTACAATTACTCCAAGCTTTTTTAAATACTTCAATGAATCCTGACTGGATTTATCTGACATCGCTGCCAGGGTTTTCGGACTACCTTCTACTAAGTAGATCTTCATTTTGCTGAAATCTATTTCAGGATAATCTTTTGGCAAAACAAAGCGACGTAAATCAGCAATAGCTCCACTCATTTCTACGCCCGTGGGCCCTCCGCCAACAATTACCACTGTTAAAAGGTTTTCAAGTTCCACTTCATCCTTTGCATACAATGCATCCTCCATATTCTGCAAAAGCCTGTACTTAATTTGCAGAGCTTCCAAAGTACTTTTCATCGGAAATGTGTGATCTATCAATTGCTGGTTGCCGAAAAAATTGGTATCCGCTCCGGTCGCAATTACAAGCGTATCAAAAGTGTATTCCTCCTTGTCTGTGATCACCTTTTTGTTTACAACATCAACAGATGTTACAACTCCCATGCGGAAATGAATATTATTTTCTTTATGAAAAGCTTTTCTAAGCGGAAATGAAATATCACTGGCATCTAAAGCTGCAGTTGCCACCTGGTAAAATAAAGGCTGAAACTGGTGAAAATTAAAACGATCTATTAAAGTGACATCGAATCCCTTTTTATTAGTAAGCTTTCCTGCAAGTTTTAGTCCTCCGAAGCCTCCACCTATTATAACTACTTTCATGGTGCAAAGATACAGGGAAGCAAGGATAAGAGAGGGCTGTAATGCCAGGGCGGCCTTTAGTATACTTGAAGATGAACTCACACATTAGGAAAGATAGCGGCTCTCAATAAAGCATTCTTACCTTAATAGTTTCCTTTACTTTTTTTAATAATTCGAGTGCATCGCCTGATAAGTTTTTGTTTACATCTAAAACAACATAGCCAATATCATCATTGGTCTTCAGATACTGTCCGAGTATGTTAATTTTGTTTTTTGATAACTCTGTATTTATCTCAGACAACACGCCTGGAACGTTATTGTGTATATGCAAAATGCGATGGGTGCCTTCCTGTGGAGGTAAGTTCAACGCAGGTATTGTATGTGATCCTGTGGTAATGCCTTTCTCCAGGAAATTGAAAAGCTTGCTGCTTACATCTTCGCCTATATTAAACTGTGCTTCTTCAGTTGAGCCGCCTATATGTGGCGTCAATATTACGTTGCTCAATCCCTGTAAAGGGGTGATAAAAGGGTCGCCATTTTTCTGTGGCTCTGAAGGAAATACATCGATTGCAGCTCCTCCCAATTCATTATTTGATAGCGCATTTTTCAAAGCAGGAATATCAACTACATTGCCCCGTGCATAATTGATAAGCATTGCTGAAGGTTTGAAATACTTCAAGCTCGTCTTATTGATGATGTTTCTTGTTGAAGGCAAATCAGGTACATGAATAGTTACAACATCAGCGAGTCGGATCATTTCTTTCAGAGAAGTTTTTCCTTCTGCATTTCCTAAAGGCATTTTCGTTTCTACATCATAAAAAATCACTTTCATGCCGAGCGATTCTGCGAGTACACTTACCTGTGAGCCTATATTTCCGTAGCCGATAATTCCTAAAGTTTTGCCACGAAGCTCGTGGCTTCCGCTGGAATCCTTCATCCATATTCCTTCATGCGCCGCTTTATTTTTATCAGGTATTTTCCTTATCAACATAATGGAAGATGCAATCACCAACTCTGCTACTGAACGTGTATTTGAATAAGGTGCATTGAATACAGTAACGCCTTTTTTCATGGCTGCAGAAAGGTTGACCTGGTTTACGCCGATGCAGAAGCAGCCTATAGCTTGTAACCTGTGAGCATTATTCAACACAGCTTCTGTAATTTTCGACTTGGATCTTATACCGAGTAAATGGACATCTTTTATTTCTTTTATAAGATCACTTTCGCTTAATGCACCCGTTATTTGTTTCACTGAAACATATCCTGCTTCTGCAAATTTTTTTGTTGCTGCCTTGCTGATATTTTCAAGAAAAAGAATCTTTATTTTCTCCTTGGGATAACTTGTTGCTTTTTTTTCCGCCATATAAAGTTTGTAATGTAATATTGCAAATATAGTCCCTTAATCTATGAATCATTTGCAATGAATGTTTACAGACTTTATTTTATAATACTTGCTACGTCATTTTTTTTTACGGCCTGTAACTCAGGCTCAGCAAGTAAATCCGCAGCGGTAAATAAAGACTCCCTGCCTTACACTCCACCAGTTCCGGGTAATATTCCTAAAGCAGATTTTGACAGATATTACAATGAAGTGAAAGATTTTTATTACAAAGATTTTATTGCAAGAGGATTTAATGGCGCTATTTTAGTTGCTAAAAAAGGCCGGGTAATTTTCGAAGATTATCATGGCTATTTCAACCTTCAGAAAAAGGATTCGCTTACTCCATCGAGCCCTTTTCATCTTGCATCGGTATCCAAGACGTTTACTGCTATGGCTATATTGAAGCTTGCAGAACTTAAAAAGCTGGATCTTAATGACGATGTAAAAAAATATTTTCCCGAATTTCCTTATGACCATGTAATTATAAGATTTTTACTCAGCCACAGGAGTGCACTTCCTAATTATATTTATTTCATGCAAAAATTGGGATGGAATCCAAAGCAATATTGCTCCAATGAAGACATGCTCGCTTATCTCGAAAAATTTAAACCACCATTGCAAGGCACTCCGGGAACTCACTTTACTTATTGCAATACTAACTATGCTTTATTAGGATTAATCATCGAAAAAGTATCCGGAAAAAGCTACGCTAACTTTCTCCAGCAATATTTTTTTACACCGCTGAATATGAGGAATACTTATGTATTTACGATAGCTGATAGTGCAAGTGCAATGCCCTCTTATGATTGGCGCGGAAGGCAGGAAGGCCTTACTTATTTAGATACTGGGTTTGGCGATAAAAACATTTATAGTACTCCTGAAGATCTTTTGAAATGGGACCAGGCTTTATACACAAATCAACTATTCCAACAAAGCACTTTAGAAGCAGCTTACACTCCTTATAGCAATGAGAAACGGGGTATAAGAAACTACGGATATGGATGGCGAATGAATGCGTATCCTGATGGGCAAAAAATAATCTATCATAACGGATGGTGGCACGGAAATAATACCGTCTTTATAAGAATGATACAGGACTCGGTAACAATTATAGTCCTTGGCAATAAATACAACCGGGCCATTTATGACGCCAAAAAAATGGCAGCAATTTTTCAATCATCAGCAGTTATGGAGGATGAAGATAGAAACGGTGGTAATAATAATGAAGGCCTTACGGGCGATGTAAAACAGGATTCAATAATATCCCATAATACCGACTCAGCCACCATACAAAAAAATTCGGAAAAAAGGGCTTCTAAAAAATGACTAAAGTTAAAATTTCTTCCTTCAGGTTGGTTGGTCTCAGGCTTGAAAAGAAGACAACTAATGAAAATGGACAGTCTTCTGTTGCTTGCGGAAGTTTGTGGAAAAAATTTGAGGAAGAAAATATAGCGCAGAAAATACCAAATAAATTAACTGACGAGGTGTATGCAGTTTACTTCGACTACGAAGGCGATTATACACAACCCTTTTCATATTTCATCGGATGCAAAGTAATCGTGGAAACGGAAACATCGCCTAACCTTGATACTATAGTTGTTCCTGAAGATACTTACAAGAAAATAGTTGCGAAGGGAAGCATGCCTGCGTGTCTCACAAATTCATGGAAAGAAATATGGAATTCCCAAATTGAAAGAGCGTATCATTACGACTTTGAAATTTATGATGAGAGAAGCAAGAACTGGAGTGATGCAGAAGTGGACATTTTTGTGTCATCACTTTAAGTTAAGGCATTAATCCGTTCACTGAAACTTATTATTAAACACTATTACCAAAAAACAAATAACACAAAAGTATTGAGGTAATAATGCCAACAAGATCTGCAAGCAGCATTGCGCCGATGGAATATCGCGTATTCTTAACAGACACCGAACCGAAGTAAACAGCGACAACATAAAAAGTGGTATCAGAAGCTCCCTGGAAAATCCCTGAGAGTTTACTTGCAAAAGAATCAGGGCCATAAGTTGCCATAGTACTTACCATCATCCCCCGGGCCGCACCGCCACTTAGCGGCCTTATCAGCGCTGTAGGCAACCCGTCAACAAAACGGGTATCTGCGCCAAGCATAGCAAAAAACTGTTTCATACCGGTAATGATGGCATCGAAAGTACCACTTGTTCTAAGCATACTAACGGCTACGAGTATGCCGAGTATGTAAGGTATAATACGGACTGCAGTTTCAAACCCATTTTTGGCGCCATCGACAAACGCTGCAAAAAGGTCTATCTTTTTATAAAGCCCCCCTAAAACAATCAGCAAAAAAACCAGCAGTATTAATCCATTGCTAAGCTGCCCGGAAAAAAGTTGAATTCCGGCAGCATTCAAACTGGTAACATAGAGAACCAGTGCCGCAATTATTGCAGAAACGCCAAGCACCCACGCCAGTATTACCAGCTGAAATAGATTTATTTTTTGCTTGAAAGAAACAATGATCATAGCCGCCATTGTTCCAACAAACGTTACTATCATGCAGGGTAAAAAAACGTCCGTAGGGTCTGAAGCATTTTGCGCAGCCCTTACTGCTATTACACTTACCGGAATCAGGTTTAGCCCCGCAGCATGCAGGCAGAGAAACATGATCTGCGAATTAGAAGCCACATCTTTATTGGGATTTAATTCCTGCAGGCTCTCCATGGCTCTTAGTCCAAACGGTGTGGCCGCATTGTCTAAGCCAAGAAGGTTAGCTGAAAAATTCATGATCATATGCCCCATCGATGGATGGCCTTTAGGAATTTCAGGAAACAACTTAGAAAAGAAAGGCCCTACAATACGACTCAGAAGCCTTATGCCGCCTGCCTTCTCAGCAATGTTCATAAAGCCAATAAATAAAGCAAGAATGCCAATAAGCTTTAAGCATATATCAACAGCTACCCAGCAAGTTTCAATAACACCATCCAGGTGAAGCGGGTTAGCAGGGTCGGATGCTTTGCCTGTAACCATCCAGGCGAAGGTTTGTGAATCTCCAAAGAAGAAACATTTGATACCTGCTACGGTGATCGCCACAATTATAAACGCCGCCCATATTCTGCTTAAAGCCATAAATCTTTATTGGAAAAAACTAAGATAGGGAATAGTTTGGGCATTGAAGATCATTGAAGATCATTGGTCATTGGTCATTGGGTCATTAAGTCATTACCATTGTCTTATTGACTATTGACTATTGACCGATTAACGAGCCAACTTGAAATTCAAACTTTATTTGAGCCCTTTATCATAAAACTTTTACTTTGCCTTTCTAAAGAAAAAGACCATAATGAAGAATTTTGATTTCAAAAAAATACTCCCGCATATTATCGCTATTGTAATTTTCTTAATAGTAGCTGTTGTGTATTGCAAGCCTGCTTTGGAAGGTAAGGTAGTGCTGCAGCCTGACATCCAGGGATGGCGGGGTATGAGCCAGCAATCAATGGAATTTCGTGATAAGTATGGGTATTATCCTTTATGGACAAATAGTATGTATAGTGGGATGCCGGCTTACCAAATTGCTTTCGATTCGAGAACTAAACTGCAGGTAGGTTATCTTGATCCAATTCTTAAACTAGGGCTTCCTAAACCGGTTAGTTTTTTCTTTCTTGCTTGTATCTGTTTTTATTTTTTAAGTATAGTGGCCGGGGCAAATTCATGGGTGAGCATAATGGGTGCGCTCACATATGCTTATTGTACTTTCGACCCTATTATAATTGCTGTGGGCCACGATACACAAATGCTTTCTATTGGGTATGCACCGGCAGTTCTTGCAGGTTTGTTACTCCTTTTTCAAAAGCAATACTGGAGTGGTTTTGCAATTACCGCTTTTTTTGCCACAGTTCTTATCGGGCAAAATCATATACAGATTGTGTATTACACTTTAATAATGGCAGGCATAATGGCTATAGCGTTTCTTATAAAAAGCTATAAAGAAAAAGAACTGACCGGCGCTTTGAAAAGTACAGGTCTTGCTTTATTTGCCGGTGTGCTCGGCCTCGCCTGTAATGCCGTAACTATGATGCCTACCTACGAGTATGCCAAAGAAAGTACCCGCGGGGGAAGGTCACAACTAACAGCAGAAAAAAATTCAGAAGTAAAAACAAAGGGTGGTCTCGATAAAACCGAAGCTTTCCGCTGGAGCTATGGGTTTGGAGAAACCTTTACTTTCATTCTTGCAGACATTTACGGCGGCGGAAGCGGGAACAGGCAACTCGGTTCTTCATCAAATTTTGTAGAAAAGCTTAGCGAAGCCGGCGTGCCTGAAGACCAGGCTCTGCAATACGCTAACGGTAGTTCTTACTGGGGGGATCAGCCCTCCACATCAGGACCTGTTTATCTTGGAGCTATCGTTTGCTTCCTGTTTATTTTCGGATTAGTTTATGTAAAAAGCTGGCATAAGTGGTGGATAGTTGCTGCATCTGTAATTGGGATTTTATTTGCCTGGGGCGCAAACATGAAAGGAATTAATTATTTCCTGTTTGATCATCTTCCATTGTACAATAAGTTCCGGGCGGTAACCATGTCGTTGGTAATACCTCAATTGTGCTTTTCATTTTTGGGTGTACTGGCAGTAACTAAACTCATTAATGAAACGGATTGGGATAATGCCTGGAAAAAGTTGCGTCTAAGTGTGTACGTTACAGTCGCTATCCTGATCTTACTATGTGGCTTTTATTTTACAGCAAGCTTCAGCGGTCAACACGATAAGGACCTTAAAGAAGAGTTCAAACAAGGCATGCTTCAGCAGGTTCCACCAGGTCAGCAGCCATCACCACAACTTGCACAGCAGGCGAATGAGTTTAGCACACAACTGATATCTGCGCTTCATAGTGATAGAAAAGATCTTATGGGTGGCGATCTTTTGAGAAGTATTCTATTAATTACTGCTGCCGTAGTTTTAATTGGCCTTTTTACAAAGAAGAAAATAAAATCACCATTTTTAATTGGAGGATTGCTTATTCTTTCATCTTTCGATCTTTTGAGTGTTGCAACAAGATATCTCAATAGCGAAAGTTTTGTAGAAGACAGTGACTTCGAATCAACCTTTACTCCAAGTGAAGCCGATCTGCAGATCATGAAAGATCCTGATCATGCTAACTTCCGGGTTTTTAATCAAACCGCGGGAAATTCGTTTTATAGTGATTCGAGAACTTCTTATCATCATAATTCCATCGGTGGTTATCATCCTGCGATGCTCGGGCTGTACAATGATATCATTGACAGGCAGCTAACCAAAGGCAATCAGCAGGTATATGATATGCTTAATACAAAATATTTTATAGTTCAGAATCCGCAGAACGGGAAACCCGTTGCTCAGTTAAATCCAAACGCCTATGGCAATGCATGGCTTGTGAAAGGAATAAAATATGTGGCAGATGCCAATGAAGAAATGAAGGCGCTTGATAATACCAATCTAAAGGATACAGCAGTCGTTGAAAAAATATATCAATCGCAAATAAAGCAATCACCTGCTTACGACTCAACTGCTAATATAAAGCTGAAACAAAATCTTAATGACAAGGTGAACTATACCTTCCACAGCAGGTCACCACAATTTGTTGTTTTTAGCGAAGTATATTATCCCGCCGGTTGGAACGCTTTTGTGGATGGTAACAAAGCGGACTATGCTAAAACTAATTATGTGTTGCGTGGCATGTATGTTCCGGCAGGTGATCACGAAATTGAATTCCGTTTTGAACCAACATCTTTTACTACAGGGAAAGCAATCACTATCATCGCAAACATCCTGGTATTTCTTTCAATGATTGCTGCAGTTGTTTTTTATATCAGGAGAAAGCCAAAACCGGATCCTCATATCTTATAGCACTTTATAAAAGTATGGCTTGTTGCGAATGATCGTAGAGGCAAGCTTCAATATTTTTAAAACATTAGAAGCATAGCTCCTAACCTGCCTAAAAGAATATTTTCTTGAAAAAAATATTTTGGAAAATATAACTCCAACAAAAAAAATAACGATCTCAAAGAAGTAAACGGATAAAATAAATACAAACCAGGCACTCCCAAACTCCTTTCTTATGCGAACAAGATTGGAAAGCATAATCTGCAATCCCTTCCTGTCAAATAAATTGAAATAACCTTTGTCTGATGTTCCGAATACTTCATTCGTTGTAGCACCTTGCAGATGAATTACATTTATATCTCCGAAGATGCATAATTTACCAACCTCTCTCAGGCGGCTGCACCACTCAGTCTCCTCAGCGTAAAGGAAAAAATCTTCATCCATTAATCCGGCCACTTGTATTGCTGTTCTTTTTACCATCAGGAACGCACCGTTGATCCAATCCACTTCTATTATTCCTTTGGCTTCCGGAACATTTGGTTTCTTAACCTTGAAAGCAGATGCAATAAATTTCAATGCAGCTCCGAGGAACGGCAACGGAAGTAAATAATTCAAGCCTCCTTTCATAATATAATTGCCTGAAATCTGTGGGGTCCTGTCTTGATTCAATAGTTGAACGCCACAAGCAACATAACCGGATTTGATAAAAGAATTGCAGCATTTCTCAATTGCATTATTCTCAATAATAGTGTCAGCATTTAACAACAAAACTATATCACCGTTTGAATTATTAATTCCTTCATTGTTAGCTCTTGCAAAGCCCGCATTATATTTCATTTCCAGGTACTTTACCTGCGGAAATAATTTTGTAATTTTTTCGTTACTACCGTCTGATGAATTGTTATCTACAACAATTATTTCAAATTCAAATGTTGTACCCGTGTTTAAGATCGAATGCAAACAGTCAACAACCAATTGTGCAGATTTATAATTTACAATGATGACAGAAAGTTGCAAACGCGGGACTGGTTTTTATAAGTTCAAACATACCATATTATGTACTATTTTTGCCTCCCGATTTTTTAAAATATGAAAACAGCATTAATTACAGGAATTACAGGACAGGACGGTGCTTACCTTGCAGAGCTTTTATTGGAAAAGGGTTACAACGTGCATGGAATAAAGCGGAGAAGTTCCCTGATGAATACCGACCGTATTGACCATCTTATTTTTGATAAATCAATTGCTGATAAATTTCATTTGCATTATGGTGATCTTACCGATTCATCGAGCCTGCTGCGCATCATACAACAAACGCAGCCAGATGAAATTTATAATCTCGGCGCACAAAGCCATGTGCAGGTAAGTTTTGAAACACCTGAATACACGGCAAACTCTGATGGCATCGGAGTGCTTAGAATCCTTGAAGCGATAAGGATTTTGGGCATGGAAAAAAAGACAAAATTTTACCAGGCTTCTACCTCGGAGTTATACGGTTTGGTACAGGAAATTCCTCAGAAAGAAACAACTCCTTTCTATCCAAGATCTCCTTATGGCGTTGCTAAATTATATGGCTATTGGATTACTGTTAATTACAGGGAAGCTTATAATATGTATGCTGTGAATGGAATTCTGTTTAACCATGAAAGCCCTATACGCGGCGAAAGCTTTGTAACAAGAAAGATCACGATAGGTGTTGCACAGATAGCATTGGGAATGGATGAGATGTTACTGCTGGGCAACCTTGATGCAAAGCGGGATTGGGGACATGCAAAGGATTATGTTGAAGGCATGTGGAGAATGCTTCAGCAGGAAGTGCCGGAAGATTTTGTTTTGGCAACTGGCATTACTACTTCTGTAAGAGACTTTGTTAGAATGGCTTTTAAAAATCTTGAAATAGAAATTGAATTTACAGGAAAAGATGACCATGAAAAAGGGTTTATCAAAGCATGTAACCATCCCAGTTACCAGCTGCCCATCGGAAAACAGGTGATAGGAATTCATCCAAGGTATTTCAGGCCGGCAGAAGTTGACTTGCTAATTGGCGATGCTACTAAAGCCAATATAAAACTTGGTTGGAAACCAAAATACAACCTCGAAATGCTCGTGAAAGAAATGATGGAAGATGAAATAATATTCCAGCAAAAAAAGAAGCTTCTTACTTCGGATTACTAAAAATTTTCTTAGTAAAAAAATTATAAATCAACTTGAAGGGAGCTATAAAAAATCCTAAAAATACTTGCCAATAGAAAGAAGGGCGATTACCAAATAGCTCCTTGTTTATTTTAATGTGCTTTAGTATTGCAGAGAATTCCAAATAACAAAGCAGGTTATAAACAATATTGTGGGTTGCTTTAAAGTGTAATGGTATCTCCTGGTTGAAGATTTTTTTAGCCACCTTAAAATCTACCATAGCCTGCTTCACACAAGTTATGATTGTCTCCTTATCAACTCTTGTCATTTCTATAACATGAGAAGTATCTATTCCAAATCTTTTAAAATCTCTCGATATAGGATTTACCCAGGAAGTATTGGGGTTTAGTATTTGAATCATTGGAAGCTGCCTGGCAGCATCTGAAGTGCTTATCCATGTAATGCCGCTGGAACAGCCCAGCAACAAGGTACAATTATGTGTTAGCGCCGCCGTTTCACGCAACGTGAGAACAGAGCCATCTATGATGTTTCTATTGCTATGCTGTATCTTATTTCCCGACGAAAGTATAATGGCGACTTCTTCATTTGAAGTGAGATTTTCTGCAATTTGTATGGCCAGTTCCTTTGTCATCTTTGCTTGTCCGCTTAATGGAGCAAACTCAAAAAGGACCACGTGTTTATAGCCTGACAGGTTATTCGTGAGTGAAAAATCCCTGGCGTTATTTCGCTCAGAATCAGAAAGCCTCAAAACAGGTTGCACAGGAACTGTAACCTTATAAGGGTAGCCCCTAAAAATAGCAGAGCGAATACAGCCATCATAATTAGCCTGGTTCGTACCCATGATATGGGTGATGAATACCTCATCAAATTCTCCTAAAGACTTGCGTTGATCTATCCCTTTCTTAAGTTTCCTGAAAGATGCTTCATCATTCTTTTTTACGGAATTCACTTCCATTATTTCATCCACAAAGGGATTGTTTGCAATTATTGATTTACAGAAACCGGCGATAGCCCATGTAAGATGACAGTCGGGGAAATCAGTTTTTATTTGTCTTGCAATAGCCGTAGCGTATAAGCAATCACCATTGGAAAATAATTGAACGAGTAGTATTTTTTTGCGTTCATCCATTAACTGTTCATCATGATTTTGGCGAGTTCGCCAAAGGATACTTCCGGCCTCCATCCTAAAGAAAACATTACTGACGGATTCGAAACGAGCATTTTGTATTCTGATACAAAACCACCTTTTGTGAGAACATAGTCTTTCCAGTCTTTGCCAATGCAGTTAAAACATTCATGAAGCCAATCCTTGATTGAATAGCCTTTTCCGGAAGAGACATTTGCTTCAAATATCTCTTCCTGGTTAATCAATGTCCATATACCCCTTACCACATCACTGGCATATGCATATTCTTTAATGACTTGAATATCGCCAATCTCAATTTTTTCTGTGCTTCCACCGGCAATTCGCTTTGCAGCTTCCGAAATCTTTTTTGTCATATGCCTTTCAGTTCTTCTTGGGCTATCATGATTAAAAAAATACCCAACATAAATCTTTAATCCTAAGGTGCGGAAATATCTGGCAGCATATACAGATTGGATCCTGCTTACACAATATGGATCTCTTGCCTCAAAAGGATCTGTTTCCTTTATCGGGTTGCTATCATTTTTAAATTGTAAGCCACTGCCGGAAATGAAGACCTTACTTACAGGAGAATAATTTTTTACCGCTTCAAGTATATTTAGTGTTCCTGTTGATATTGTTTCATGATTTTCAAACATTGCATCATGCCTTGTAGTTGAGTTCGCGGCGAGATGGAAAATGTACTCCGGCTTAGTATCATTAATAACTTCCTGCACTTCCTTGTAATCGCCGATATTAACATTTATGAAACCTTGCTGGCGGGAAATTCCTATAATCTTTACGTGCTCTTGTTCTAAAAGCCGTGAAAGATAAAAGCCATCTTGTCCGCCTGCACCAAAAATAATAGCAGTCACAAAATAATATTAATGCTTAAAAAAAATGGTGTTAACATGAGTATCTGCATATGGCTGATATCCTTTCCCAACCATAAAATCAATGATCTTACTGTTCTTATATTCATTTTGGTCGGTATCATATTTCAGCGTTTCGACAATTACAACTTTAGGGGCATAGCGATTAAAATCCAGCGACTGAAGTATCGAAAGATCCAGCCCTTCCACATCAATTGAAATAAAGTCAGGAATCGCACGGAAGTATTTTTCCATTATGGTATTAATATTAATGAGCGGCAGTCTGAGTATTTTTTCATATTGAATCTTTCCGACTTTTTTCATTCCGGTGCTTCCCCAATACTCAGCTTCTTCCTTTGAAAAAGTACTCAAGCCGTGGGCTCTTTTCGGGAAAAGATAAAAATCTCCCTCTGTCTGTTCATCGAAGCCTACTCCAACATTTAATACTAAGTCACCTTTGCGCAGCTTTCGGATTTTTTTTGAAAGATAGGGGTTTGGCTCTACACACACTCCTGTGCTCCCCCGTAAATAAAAATAGTAGGTGTTGCTTATATACGAAGGATGATTTGCTCCTATATCGAGATATGACGGCTTGTCAATTGACAATTTAAAAAATAGAGAGGCCAAGATTAAATCTTCGCCGCATTGGGCATAGGTTAGTTGTGAATGTGGCAGCAGAACTTTATTAACTAACTTTCTAAAGGAATTCTTCATTTTTTTTCTTTCGCCTTTTGACAATAACATCTTTCAATTTCTGACCCTTAAGATACCGTTTGTATTTTCGAAATCGTTTTGCAACGGTGTTTGATAACGTTTTTTTTTGCAACGGTAGCTCAAAAGTACCCATCTTGATTTCACTAAAATGATAACCTGATGACAACGCCTCAAGCATGCCTTCAAACTTTATTGCAAATACTTTAGGCGACCAATCACGTTGCATTTGGTTTACCCAAGGTATGGATTTGAGAATTGAATCCCTTACGGATATATCAGGGTATGCTGGCATATACTTGAGAATATGCCTGAATGTGTCATTTTTAGATACACTTAGGGGTCTTCCCGAGACAATTGCCTGGTCAGTTGTGGCTGCTAATCCCGGAATGTTTCGGTCATATAAAAAACAGTTGAGTGTATTTTCAGAACACCAATTTAGGAGCTGCATCTTGGACATGTACTCATGTGAAATGATTACATCAATCCCTTTCTTAGCTCTTTGTTTACAAACGTCTCCGAGGTAATTTGCATAAGTTTCTGAATCTGGAACAAAGTCACCGAAAGGTATATTGATTCTTACTATGGCCTGGTCAAACTCTTTGTTTACCGCCTCTACAACATGTTGGAAGCCCTTTCCTTTTGTTGCAAATCCAAAAGAACCTATAACCGGAATATTTTTTTCTACATATACTTCAAGTGGATGCAACGGCTCCAATGGCCTTGGAAATGTAAATACTTTTTTATTGTTGCTTTTTAACGTCGGATCAAGAA
>JBDUEG010000055.1:0-14354 GCA_040002575.1 Ginsengibacter sp. | reverse complement strand
TAATTACAGCAGGAACTTTAATCACTTATCAATATGCAGTGCACCAGGGTTTCAGCGAGCCGCTTACCCGTACAATGGTTTTCACAATGCTCATAGTTGCCAACATATTTCTAACCTTAGTCAACCGCTCTTTTTATTATTCTATCCTCACTACCATACAGTATAAAAATAAAATGGTGCCTCTTATCATCACTATTACTATAGCGCTTTTGGGATTATTAATTTTTGTAAATCCACTGGCAAAATTCTTTGGCTTTGAAATATTGAATCTGCAGCAATTATTTATCTGCATAACAACCGGTTTCCTTTCAGTAATATGGTATGAAGGAATAAAATGGGGTGAGAGAAAACGGTCGCATTAAAATGACAATCAGTTTCCAGATTAATAATGAGAAAAATATTGACAATATTTCTTTTACCTAAACCCGATAAGTGTCAACAGTTGAAAGGAAGAAAAGGCTAAGCCGAAGCGCCGGAAATCAAAATTACATTTAAGTTCTCTTTCCGCTATGGTTCAGATGCAGTTTGTATCTACTGATGTCAATAACCTTACCTGTAGACTTATAATTATTTGTGTCAACAAAAGATTTTGTGTTTTTGTTGGCGAACGATAAAACAATGATTGATGAGTTAAAGGATTAAAAGCAGTTTTTTGTACCAAGCAATATGAAGCTATTTTAATATTAGTTGTGAACTGTCTTGTAAATTTCGTAACCGATTTGGTTGCATTTTTTTGCATTAATTCGTGTTAAAACAATTTAAAACCCGCTAAAATCATTTTTACAATTCATAAAATCTTACCGGGTTATAACGGATTCGGTCACCAAAACTATTAACCTCCCTATGGTAGCCGAATTGGTAACGGACGAATTGACTTTTCTTGATGTTTTTTGATATGCCCAAAATTAAAAAAGCCCGTAAACACTGAGTTTTACGAGCTTTTAATTTTAAAAGAAATCAACTTTGTCGGGATGACAAGATTCGAACTTGCGACCCCACGCCCCCCAGACGTGTGCGCTACCGGGCTGCGCTACATCCCGAAACCGACTCGGCAAATCTAATATGATTTTTTAAAAGCTGGTTAAACGAATCCCAATTGGTTTTTTTTATAACATTTAAAACTTCCCACCAATCAACTGAAATTATGTCGAAAGCTTGAAAATTACACTACGGAGTTATAGTTCCGTTTTGAATAAATGTAATGTTTAAAGAAATGTAAGAAATTGTAAACATTCTACCATGCAATCATTTATAACGACCTAACGGTCTCCGTTACCAGTTGTCTAAAATGCAATACAATTAAGAAATAATAAAAAAACGGAAAGAAATTAAAAATGATAACTTCAATTGCTGATAATCTGTGATGATCTCTTACCGATGCGACACACCTTCTGATTGAAAACTCATACAAATGAGATTACAAATGGGCATAAACTTATTGTCTCGTCGTTTTAAATTAATTATTACAATATTAGTATTACTAAACATTTTTTTCCTGGCTGGCACCTGGCTGTATAATACGGCTGGAGAAAATGCGGGCAACATCACGAAATTCTTATTATTACAACTGGACCTGGCACATGAGAATAATTTAGCCGCATGGTATTCATCAATGTTGTGGTTACTGGTTGCGCTGATGTATATTTTTTGTTTTATGATGGATAGAGGGCGATTCCTGAAAAAAACTGACAGATGGATTAATGCCGGGTGGATCATACTGTCCCTTGCATTCGCCGTACTTTCTTTAGATGAGCTCGGTTCGTTTCATGAAACGATAGGAGATAGCCGCCTCTTTGAAATTTTCGGAAAGTCGGAAGGCTGGGAAGTGTTTTATATACTCGTAATGTTAGTCGGCGTGTTCATGATTTTATTTAGCTGGGTTCGGCTGAGGCGCATGCCACTTGCAACGGCCTTTATGATCGTAGGTGCTTTATTGTTATTAAGTAACCCGATGCAGGAAGATTTTGAAATTGAATCTATGCGGAGTTCGGTAAATCCATTGCTGTGGAGAAGGCCGGTAATTTTTACTCTTCTTGAAGAAGGCTCTGAAATTTTTGCAACAATTTGTTTCCTTGTCTCAACTATGATCTATTATGTTTATGCTAAAAGGCAATTACAAAAGCTTGAAGTGACTTCGTCCGCTACTCAAACCTTCGGGATATCCAAATCAAAATTGAAGGTGCTCACCATTTGTTTCATAGCGGTATCCGGAGTATTACTTGCCATTGTAGATCGGTACGTGCAAAGGGATGCAGGCAATGAAGTCGGCATTCCAAAAAATTGGTTTCCCTCAATGATCACTTTCATTGTATTTGTCGTAAGCCTTTATTCTTATATTAATAAATCAACGCAAAGTCGGGACGTTTTTCTTTACATGTCAATGTTGGCAGTACTGATTTCGGCTTATTGCGGTATCGATTTATATGAGCACCATTTCAACGAAATGATTACTGGAGAAAAAATCTTTGACTGGATCATGATTCTTCTTGTAATTATTTTAGCTTTTCGATTTTTGAAAGAACAACAAGGAATCACGAGCAAGTTGCTGATAATATTTTGGGCTGTATTTACCTGCCTTGCATTCTACTTTAAATCATACACTGCGGAATTTATATTTGCCGGCTTTTCAATTTTTTTAATTGCGCTTGTTTCAAATCTTTACTTTGACAATAATATAAACAGTCAGAAAGAATTTATTTGAAGATGTGCTATTAGTACTCCTCTTTTTGTTGCGTTGATTATTTTTAACAGCTTGTTTGTTTTGGGTGATATTATCTTTGGAAAATAATTTCCTGTTACCACTTTATTCCTTATAAAAAACCTTCAAATGAAATTCCCACTCGTTGCCTTTATATTGATTCTATTATCATCTAATTTAGAAGCACAGAGGTTGCATGTAAACTTATTGGCAGGTGCTTCAAATTACCAGGGTGATCTGCAGGATAAAAATTTTACATTTTCACAATCACATTTTGCCGGCGGTGCAGGATTATCTTATGATCTCACCGATAAGCTTTCTATCAGGGGTGGGGTCATTTTGGGAAAGCTTTCCGGTGATGATAAATTAGGAAGAAATAAACTACGTAACCTGAACTTTACTTCGAACCTTACAGAGTTCAATGTTGGCCTTGAATATGATATTACCAGGCTGGAAGACCATGCACTTACACCCTATGTTTTTGGAGGTGTTGCTGTATATCATTTCAACCCCTATACCCATGACACAACAGGCCAAAAATTTTATTTAAAACCACTTAGCACAGAAGGGGAAGGGTTTGTACCAGGTGCAAAAAATTATAACCTTACTCAATTTGCAATACCATTCGGAGCCGGCGTAAAATTATCCTTAAGTGATAATATAAATGTGGGTTTAGAATTTGGATTGCGAAAACTGTTCACGGATTATGTTGACGATGTAAGCACCACTTATGCTGACCAGGTTAACCTGCTAACTAACCGGGGACCAAAGGCCGTAGAACTTGCGTATCGTGGAAATGAATTAAAGAGCGGGGCGCCTTATCCACCTGCCGGCACTATTCGCGGTGGTTCAAAAAATAAAGACTGGTACTACATAACCGGCCTTACATTATCTTTCAGACTTGGAAACGGAACAGGGACGGGCATAAGCGGACGCCATTCGAAATATGGTTGCCCTGCCAGCGTAAACTAAGATGCCCCCTCCCCACAAAGGCGGAAGACAAGACATACGACTCAATTAAGTTCATTTTATTAACTCTTTTATCTCCTCCAACTCCTTGATCTCTTAGCTACCTTCTCAACCGCACAACCTACCTTTGTGTTCCTATGGCTTATAACAATTTGCAGGAATTTATAAATGTTCTAGATAAGGAAGGAGAGCTAATAAGAATTAAACATTACGTAAATCCTCACCTCGAGATTGCAGAAATTACTGATAGAATAAGTAAAAGTAAAAATGGCGGTAAAGCCTTATTATTTGAAAACACAGGTTACCAATTTCCAGTGCTTATGAATGCTTATGGAAGCCAGAAACGAATGTGCCTTGCTCTTGGTGTGAATGATTTGAACGATGTGGCACATGATATTGAAAGCCTGTTTCAATTGCTTTCTTCTCCAAAAGAAAATATATTGGATAAGTTGAAACTCCTGCCTAAACTTGGTCAGTTCGCAAGCTGGATGCCGAAAGTTGTAAACAGGAGGGGAGAGTGTCAGCAGGTAATTATGGAGGAGCCTGACATTACAAAGCTGCCGGTTATCACCTGCTGGCCAAAAGACGGAGGGCCATTTGTAACATTACCCATTATCCATACAAAGGATCCGAATAATAACTCACGAAATGTAGGCATGTATCGTATGCAGGTTTTCGGCCCACAACTAACAGGCATGCATTGGCACAAGCATAAAGTTTCTGCAAAGCATTTTAATGAATATAAAAAAATGGGCAAGAAGATGCCTGTTGCAGTTGCTCTCGGCGGTGACCCTGTATATGCGTATTCGGCTACCGCGCCGCTACCCGAAAATGTTGATGAATATATGCTTGCCGGATTTTTACGCAAGAAAAAAGTTGAGCTTGTAAAATGTATTTCACAACCCGACGTGGAAGTTCCGACAGATGCGGACTTTGTAATTGAAGGCTTCGTTGATCCAAATGATGAATTGATTTGGGAAGGTCCTTTTGGTGATCATACCGGGTATTATTCTTTACCCGACTGGTATCCCAGGTTTCATATCACTGCGATTACACATAGAAAAAACGCAGTGTACCCGGCGACGATAGTTGGCATTCCACCACAGGAAGATGCATGGCTCGGTAAGGCAACTGAACGTATATTTTTAGCGCCTATGAAGATGACGATGATCCCGGAAATACTTGATATGGAAATGCCCGTTGAAGGAGTGTTTCATAATCTTGTAATCGCAAAAATCCAAAAGGATTATGCAGGCCAGGGGCAAAAGGTGATGAATGCCATGTGGGGCGCCGGGCAAATGATGTTTAATAAGATACTGGTGTTGACTGCCTCCCCAAACACGGCCTCCCCCGGCCCCTCCAAAAGAGGGGGGACAGAAACGTTTATGCTGTCGGATTATTTAGAACTAGCAAGAGATGTTTTTAAAAATTTAAATCCCGCTACTGATATCTATTTTTCCCAGGGCCCGATGGATGTGCTGGACCACAGTTGCAGTAAAATGGGATTTGGAGGAAAGATGTGCATCGATGGTACTTTTAAATATGAAGAAGAAGTTGATGAGAATTATGAATTTGCAAATGTGGACTGGATGCAAGCCACAAAAAATATAATGGAAAATTTCGACGAAGTTAAACTGGTGAATAGCTCTTTATTGAAGAATGAAATTCCCTGCCTCGTTATTTCTATTGAGAAGAATAAGAAGGAACATGTGAAGGAACTTCATGCATCTTTATGTGAAATGGAATGTATTGCGGGAATCAAAATGATATTATACGTTGAACATACGGTAAACGCCAATGATCTTACTACCTCATTATGGCGACTCTGTAATAACCTTGATCCGCGACGCGATCATTTTATCGTGAAAAAAACTTCTCTCACTGATTCTTCAAAATATAATGCCTGTATTGGATTTGATGGAACTATTAAAACAAAAGAGTTAGACGATTTTTATCGAGACTGGCCGAATATCATAGTAGCCGATGATGAAACAATAGCTTCGGTTGATGAAAAATGGAATACGCTTGGCCTTGGAGAATTTATTTCTTCGCCTTCTCTAAAATTTAAAGGACAGATGTATGGTGAAGAAGCGGTAGCCTCCCCAAACCCCTCCAGGGAAGGGGCTTAGCGAACGTTATAAAAATTTAAAGCATATTGTCAAAGTTTATTTCCGCCAATTCCCGTACCCTTTTATAAAGTTACGAATACAAATAAAGCATGATTAGTACGGCCTCCGGGGACAGTGGCGCGGCCTATATATCCGTCGCCTCGCCATAAGCTACTGCCGTGGCTTCTTTTACAGCCTCACTCATAGTTGGATGCGGGTGGATGGCATTTAATATTTCATGGCCGGTGGTTTCGAGCTTACGTGCCGTTACTATTTCAGCTATTAGCTCTGTTACATTGTTACCAATCATGTGGCAGCCTAAAAGCTCACCGTATTTCGCATCATAAATAATTTTTACAAAGCCCTCAGTGCTTCCGGCAGCTGTAGCTTTTCCACTCGCAATGAAAGGAAACTTTCCGATTTTAAGTTCATAACCAGCATCCTTAGCCGCTTTCTCGGTATAACCAACTGATGCTATTTCTGGAAAACAATAGGTACATCCAGGAACATTGAGATAGTCTATAGGATCAGGCTTTTGACCTGCCAGGTGTTCTGCCGCATTAATTCCTTCTTTAGTCGCCTTATGAGCTAATGCCTGGTTTGGAGTGCAATCGCCTAAAGCATAAATTCCCGGAACATTGGTTTGCAAATTTCCATCAACAATTATTCTTCCTTTATCAGTTTTAATTCCTAATTCCTCTAAACCAATATTTTCCAAATTGGCTGTAATGCCAACAGCACTCAAAAGAATATCTGCCTCAAGTGCTACTTCTCCATCAGCGGTTTTTATTTTTGCTTTCACACCTGCTCCACTGGTATCGACACTTATAACCTCGCTATTTACCATAATAGAGATACCTTGTTTTTTAAAATTCTTTTCCAGCTCTTTTGAAATATCTTCATCTTCAACGGGAACTATTCTTGGTAAAAACTCTACAATAGTTACTTTCGTTCCCATGCTGTTATAGAAATAAGCAAACTCGGTACCTATGGCACCCGATCCCACAACTATCATTGATTTAGGCTGAACAGGTAAAGTCATAGCATCCCTATAGCCTACTATTTTTTTACCATCAATTTTCAACGCAGGTAATTCTCTTGACCTTGCGCCGGTTGCAATCACAATATTTTTAGCTTCCAGCACCTGCTTTTTACCATCGTTGCCGGTTACTTCGAGTTTACCGGGCGCTATTAATTTCCCGTTTCCCATCACCACGTCAATCTTATTTTTTTTCATTAAAAAAGTAACGCCCTTATTCATTTTGTCGGCAACGCCGCGGCTTCTCTTGATAACACTTCCAAAGTTTTGTTTTGGGTCATTTATTTCTATGCCATAATCAGCTGCATGTTTAGCATATTCAAATACCTGGGCGCTCTTAAGCAAAGCCTTTGTTGGAATGCAGCCCCAGTTAAGACAAATGCCGCCGAGACTTTCACGTTCAACAATTACAACTTTTTTACCCAACTGCGAAGCTCTTATTGCAGCAGGATACCCGCCAGGACCGCTTCCTAATACTATTACATCGTATGCCATATTGTTTCGTTTTTATTTTAGTAAAAAGCGTTGCGAAATTACTTTGAAATAGGCAAAGCACAAAAACGCAAAAGTACCTTAGCGAATGTTTGAAGCTCAGGAAAAGCAGCAGGTTCTTTGCCTTCTTCAAAGATTATTCACAGGTGGATTGTCCTTAAGAATCTTTTTTTTATAAAGAATACGTAAACCGCACTTTTTAAAATGTATAAAGGAAGGTCTTTGAAAAAATAACAGCCGCATGTTTCAAGAATTTTTTTTGCGGTGATCGTCCGATATGCTATTCTATAAGTTTTTCATTTATCCTTTTGTCTTCGACGTTTTTTAACGTATTGATGGTAAGATTAAATTCAAAACCGATAAGTACCGCCAGGGAATTCAGGAATATCATTATCATCAAAACCATGATGGTGCCTATAGAACCGTATAATAAATTATAGCGCCCGAAATTATTTACAAAAGAAGAAAAAGCGATGGTAACAATAATGCTGAGACAAGTGGCTATGACAGCGCCCGGTGATACTAATTTCCATCGCTTCATGGTAGATGGTGCGTACTTATAAATAAAGGCATATGTGTAAAAGATAAGCCCGATAATGAAAAACCATTTCCCTGTAAGAATCAGGCTTTTGATGGTTTCATCTTTTACACCGAGCATATTTAAAATGTTATTTTGTAATAACAAAAGAATAAGGCAGAGTAGTAGCAAACTGAAAAGCATCATGGTAAGTTTTATAGCCATCCATCTTTTTTTAAGGCCTTTTATCGTTTTAAAGCCAATGTAGTCTTTGTTGAAAGAGCGCATTAATCCCATTACCGCATTTGATGCAAAAAAAAGCGACAGCAGGAAAGTAAAAGAAATCAGTCCAATCTTTGAGCCGTTTATAATTTCATCTACAAACTGGATAACACTTTTGTTATAGGTATGCGCCGGAATGATATCCATTATCAGACTATGGAGTTGAAGCTTAAGTGACCGTTTTGAAATGAATGGTAAATTCGGAATAAGCGTAAAAAGGAAAAGGCAGGTAGGAGGAACCGACATAATGAAATTGTAAGAAATCGCAGCTGCTCTTTCGGTAAGGTTCGGGATACTAAATCCTTTAAAGAAATTTTTGATGACTTGATATAAAGAAAAACCATGGAAACCCGGAGGCACCCAAAGCTTACTTTTACTTTTTAAGTAATTTATCGGGTGAATGTTTGTAGCTATGCGTGCAAGTTTTATCAAAGGTTGATAATTGATAACAGAGTTAGTCTAAATGAATATATTTTTTCTAAAGCAATCGTCATAAAATTATTGATTTTGTTGCTTCCGTCTTATCAGGCTATCTAATGCCTGCTGGTATGCTTTTGCATAAATTAAATGTTCCGGGTAAGTAGCTGCAAAATCTGAAAAGCCCGAAAAGTCAGATCTCGCTACGAAAAAGATATAATCAGTTTCAGGCATTTGAAGAACCGCATCAATAGTGTTGATCGAAGGTGTACAAATAGGTCCGGGTGGTAAACCGGCATTAACGTAAGTATTGTACGGAGAGGGATAACTTAAATACTTCTGGTAAATTCTTTTAAGTCCAAAGTTTTTCATTGCAAATTTTATGGTAGGGTCTGCAGCAAGTCTCATACCTTTTCGTAACCTGTTAACATACACGCTGGCAATCTTTCCTTTATCTTCCTGCTTATTGGTTTCTTCTTCAACAATTGATGCAAGTGTATAAATTTCATTTGGAGTAAAATGAAGCTTGGTTGCTTCTTTCATCCTGTTTTCATTCCAAAATTTTTGTTGCTCAGTTTCAAGTTTTTTTAGAATTTTTTGAATATTAGTATTCCATAAAAATGTGTAGGTGTTCGGAATTACTATACTCATAAGTGTATTAGTATCTACTGCAAATTGTAACAGGGAATCATTATTACCCAAAAATTCATTCACATTAACAGGATCTGATTCGAAATTACCTGCAATTTTTTTGGCCAGGTCTTCCCTTGTTCTAAGCTTAGTAATAATTAAGTTGACCGGTGCTTGCCTTCCTGTCTTTAGCATCCTTACAAGATTTACTATACTCATGCCATCAGGGATTCTATACTTTCCAGGTTTTATATTTTTATCGTAACCGGAATATTTAGCGACCTTATCAAACCAAAAATCGTTGGTAAAAACTTTGTCTTTTTTAAGATCTTCTTTAACCCTGCTGTAACCGGAACCGGTATGCACATAAAAAAAATTTCCGCCGGGAGATTTTAATGTTGGCCCAAAAAACTTCCACGTAGAGAAAGCTACGCCAGCGATTAGGACAACGAAGACAAGAAAAATAATTTTTTTAGGTTTCATATCGATTTATGTCAGCCAGTAATTTTCATTATGAATATAAATAAAAAACCCTGCCTCTAATAAAGCAGAGTTTCATTTGCCTTCAGAAGGCAAAACATTTAAAAATTATTTCGGAGTAGATGTCTGGGGTTGCGCTGTGCCAGGTAAAGGTGTACTATTGTTTTGTGGTTGTAAAGGTGTTCCAACGGGAGCTTCATTTATCAAATTATCCCTACTGGAATTACCTCCAGCTTTTGGAATAAACATGGCAGACGTTATGCATAAAACACCGATGATTGCTGCAAAAAGCCATGTTCCTTTTTCAAGTATATCAGTAGTTTGCTTAACACCCATTAACTGATTACCTATTCCCCCAAGTGATGATGAAAGGCCTCCACCTTTAGGATTTTGTATAAGAATAATGAGCCCAAGAATTACCGAAGCGATTATTATAATTATTCCGAAAACGATTAACATATCAGGTCGATTTTATACTTTCAATTTTGCCTGCAAAGTAAGCGCTTTTGGAGGGATTAATCAAACTTAGTTTGCTATACATTTCAATCGCTTTTTCTTTTTTATTCTGTTTAATAAGCACTTCGGCCATGGCTTCTGTAAGCACCTCTGTGTCAATATTAGAAACCTCCGCAGCACTTTGAATTATATCTTCGGCCAGTGAGTTTTCTTCCGGCATTTTTTCAACATGTAGCTTCTTCATGCTCTTAAGCCATTCGGTGAAACTTTTCATTTGCGCTCCAAGTTTATCATTCGCTAAGGGCTCCTCAGTAATTTTAATTCCAAGTGATGCGAAATAATCTACAGTATGTAATGGTTCAAAAGCAATCGGTTCAGCTATACCGGGATTTTTTACTTCATCTGTGTTATTTGCAGGTACAGTTTCAGTCAGTGCTTCATCAGTTAAATTGGCTGGCTCAATGTCTTCCTTGCCTAATTGGGAAATTTCCGAATCTGGGGCGGCTTCATTGTTATAAACTTCTACAGCCGTCATTTCATTAGAAGCTTGCCCGTCATTTCCAATATTTTCAATGTGTGTACCTAAATACTGTGTCTGGTGATTGGTGGCTTCATTTTCACTGGCCTTTTCAGAAGTTAAGTCTTCATAATCGTCATGTATTTCTGTGTGCTGCAAATTGTCTATGTGAGTTCCCAAAGTTTCTGAGTCGGGTATAATCTCTTTGCTGTTTTGACCTGCAACGTCAAAATCATTTTCTTCAGTGAATTGCGTTTCTGGTTCCTGGTAATGTTCCATGTGCCATCCCAGGCTTTCAGTATCTGGAATACTATCGTCTTCCAGGGCATTCATGTTCGGGGATTGATGCAGGCTTATATCTTCATCAGTTGCAACCGCAAAATGATGTTGATTTTCATTTGTGCCAGTTTCATAAATATTCGCATGCAGATTCCCGGCAGGTGTTTTTGAAGAGTCAATTTGAGCCAATTGAAATTGAAGCCAATTGTGGTTATTGAAATACAAAGCGGTTCTTTTCAGGAGCTTTTCAAAGCCGGCGTGGCCATCTTTTCTGTATTGATGAAGTAGCAAATATTGTGTTAGGGAACTGAAGGGAAATTCGGTGGCATGTTTTTCAAGCGCATCAAGATCATGCGCTATGTTTTTAAAAGCAACTTCCGGATAGTTAATTCCCCCGTTCATGAGATATGTTTATATATTACCAGTTAGAAAATATTTTATTGAAAATAGCATCGGTTGTGTTTTTTACGATCTCATCTCCTTTTTCCGATTCGGCTTCAGGCAGTGTTTTCGACGCAGAAAAATCATAATTGCTCGTTACATCGCTTTCAAAATCTTTCTTTGCATCGAGTGTATTTTTAAAGATAAGATGAACGGTAACATTTAACCTGTTTTGACTGGCCGTTTGATTAGCAATTCCTGTAGTGGTTACGCTGTAATCAGACACATAGCCGCTAATGTCATAGTGTGCATCATCACTGTTGGTTTGTCTTAGTCTTGTTTGCCCGATTATCTTTTGTTTTAATTTTTCTGTCAGCTGCGGTGCAACCTGGGGATTCACATACCTGGCTTTATTTTCAAATAGAGTTACGCGGAATGTTTTTATTTCTGCAGGAATAGGCGCAGTGTCCTTAGTAGAATATTTACAAGTAGCGCACCCCGTGATGTTCAATAATAAAAAGCAGGTGATTAAATTTTTAAAATTGAATATTTTAGATCTGAAAAGGTGAGTTAGTGTTTTCAATAGAATTATTTTAATTGAAATTTTTATTTGTAAATTAATATAAATGAGTAGTTCCTTTTAAGCCTACTCATTTATATTATACTCTTTCAGCTTTCTATACAAAGTACGTTCACTTATTCCGAGGTCTGAGGAAGCGTCCCTTCTTTTTCCGCGATGTTTTTTTAATGCTTTCACTATAAGATCTTTCTCTGCATCCATTATGCTCAATGATTCTTCAACTTCCTGGTGATGGTCAATTGAATCATGGGAAATCACCACTGGCTGATTAGAAGCTATCACCGGTTTGGCTTGCTCCCTGTGATAATCGTCAAGAAGATTCTCATTTTGAAAACTATGATTTCCATTTCCATTAATTGAAGATGGATTCTGCAGCACGTCAAAAAACATTCGCTTTAATTCAGTAACATCTTTTTTTACGTCGAAAAACAATTTGTATAAAATCTCTCTTTCATTATTAAATTCTTTTTGGTTTGCCCCTTGTTGGCTCGCTGACGAAAGCACGGGTAATCTTGTAAAATTAGTTTCAGGTAGAAACTTTTTCATATCATCAGCAGAGATATTTTTATCTTTTGCCAAAACTGAAGTTTGCTCCGCGATGTTTTTTAATTGACGAACATTTCCAGGCCAGGGATAATTGATTAGAACATTTTTTGCTTCTTCATCAAGTTGCACGGCCGGAGACTTATAACGATCGGCAAAATCAATAGCAAATTTTCTGAAAAGCAATGGGATGTCATCTTTGCGGTCACGTAATGCCGGTACCCTTATGGGAACGGTGTTTAACCTGTAGTACAGATCTTCACGAAAACGGCCCGTGTGTGTAAATTCAAGCAGGTCTTTATTGGTTGCTGCTATAACCCTCACATCTGTCTTTTGTACTTTAGAAGATCCTACACGTATGTATTCACCGGCTTCCAAAACCCGCAATAAACGGGCTTGAGTGCCAAGTGGCATTTCACCAATTTCATCAAGAAAGATCGTTCCGCCGTTTACCGTTTCAAAATAGCCTTTACGGCTGTCTACGGCGCCTGTGAAAGAACCTTTCTCATGCCCGAAAAGTTCTGAGTCAATAGTTCCTTCAGGAATGGCACCACAGTTTACGGCAATGAAAGGATTATGTTTCCTCGCGGAAAGGGAATGTATAATATGAGAAAACACTTCCTTTCCGACGCCACTTTCTCCATTTATTAAAACGCTTAAGTCTGTGTTTGCAACCTGGATTGCCACATCTAGTGCATACATGAGGGTAGGAGAACTACCTATTATTCCAAACCTGTTTTTTATCGCTTGCTGATCCATTATTATTCTAAATATTTTTGTATTTCTTCTTTTAAAACTTTCAAATTACTATGAACAATTTTCCATATGGAAGCATCATCTATTAAATCATAGTCATGTACAAGGATGTGTCTTAAGCCAATTATTTTATTTTGATCGGTAACTAAAATTTCCTTATTCAATTTATTTGCTTTCCACAATGCTTCGCCAATAATAGCGAGTCGCCTTTCTACAGCATCAATAATTGTATAATTCGATGTATAATCTTTAAATGACTTTACTCCGGTTAAATGAGATTCGATCATTGAGATTGAATACAAGATGTCCTGAACAAATTTTTTATGATCAGGATTCATATACTTTAATTTTTTCCCGGTTTATTCTTTCAAGAAAAAATTTATTACTTATTTTTTCTTCTGCGACTAAGTCTATCTTTTTTCCGGTAATGGTTTCAAGATCGAAAAGAAGATCAAAGTAATCATACTGCGAAAGTGATAATCCGGAATCATCCTTTTTGAATTTATATAAAAAATCCAGGTCACTATTGTTTGTAAATTTTTTTTCAATACTTCCTGAACCAAATAAATACAGCGACTCTATTTGCATTTTTTCGCAAACTTTTCTTATCTCCTCAATATTATTTTCTACGAGTTTAATCATTACATTTTTTTACTTTTCCTATCAATGTTCCCGCGGTACAACTTTCTATAATTACTTCTGCATAATCACCTTTTTTCAAATTGCCGTTCTTTGGAAAAACAACCACTTTATTATTATCACTTCTGCCGGCCCAATGCGCATTACTTTTTTTAGAATCTCCTTCAATCAATACTTTATGTGTTTTACCAATTTCTTTCTGCATTCCCTTCAATGAAAATTGGCGATGCAGATTGACAACTTCCTGCAACCTTCTTTTTTTTGTTTCCAGAGGAACATCATCTTCAAACCGCCTTTCAGCAAGAGTTCCCGGGCGCTCTGAATAATAATACATATATGCGAGTTCATATTCGCAATATTCCATAAGGCTAAGTGTTTCCTCGTGGTCTTCTTCTGTCTCCGTACAAAAACCGCTTATTGTATCGGTTGAAATTCCGCAGCCTGGTAATATTTCACGAATTTTATTCACCCTTGATAGATACCAATCTCTTGTATAAGTGCGATTCATTAATTGTAAAATTCTTGAGCTTCCACTCTGAACGGGAAGATGAATGTACTTGCAAATGTTTTC
>JBDUEG010000054.1:0-14362 GCA_040002575.1 Ginsengibacter sp. | reverse complement strand
TACCTGCAAGAAGATTATTAAATACCGGATTTACTATAGCACTGTTGCTGATCGTAAATTGAGTTGGCCCTGAAATTTTAGCCCAGCTATAAGTAATTACCCCACCCTCAGGATCGGAAGAACCATTGCCATTAAGCTGCACTGAATTGGTGGGCAGCGTGATGGTTACATCATTACCTGCCTTTGCAACGGGCGGTTGGTTCGCAGGAGGGGTAGAACCTCTTTTATATTGTAACATCCATGCATAGGCTCCTATACCATACGTCAAATTGAAAGTTGAATCTGCACAGTTGTGCCCTACATCCTGGAAAATTGTCATTTTAGCACGGGGCGTGGGAGGTGTAGGCGCTGCGTTAATACCATTTACAAAGCTAATGGTTGTACAGGGACAAACTATTTGGTCGACCTTATTATGCGTGGCCCATACCGGCAGATTAGCCGCTGCAATATTATTTGCTTTTGTAGTATTATAGCTCGAAGCGGCACAGGTAGGAACTACTGCTGCTACGCGTTGTCCATAGGCTACACTTGAACCCGGATAATCCCAGCAATAGGCACCACCCGCGCTATTTCCTGTAAGGTAAATCCTCGAAGCATCAGCTTTATAATGCGCAATTACATAAGAGATCAAATCATCAACTCCCTTAGGAGAGGCGCCGCTGCTAAATTGAGGTAAAATAACTATAAATCTAAAGAGTGTTCCGTTCACTGTAAGGGAAGAAGGAAATTTTCCGTTTTTAATTTGCCATCCCGGGCCTCCCCAGTTGGAAAATACATAATCGAGTTGTGCTAAAGACCCATCACCATTTTGGCTTAGACCACCAAATGCGATAAGCACCGGGTACGTCTGACTGGCTGAAGGATTATAGCCAGCGGGAAGATATTCATAGTAACCATTTGTGTTTGCTGCCATCGAAACTCCCGGACGTGCAGTTAAGGTTTGGGCATTGCTATCAATAAACAGGAATAAAAATACCATAGCAAATACTACACGTATGCTGCATAATGAATTTAGGAGTTTCATAAAAGGAATATAACCTGGTTAAGAAATAGATTAAAAATCTGGCAATGTTAGTGGTAAATCAGGATGTGGAGATTTGGTCAAGTTGTGCAAAAATTATACCATGGAAGCAATGTACCACTGATGTTGAAAAATATAAATCGGATTTAAGGTCTACATTCTTTCCAGTTATTGTAGAATAATAGCTCATGTAGATTCATCCAATTTCTAAAAAATGCAATACTAAAAGGAAAATAATGTCGTTTTAAGAATTTCCAGTTAGTATAAGCTACTATTTCTTTTTCGGGCTTTTAACACACATCGAATCATCCTAATGATACAAGAAAATGTTGTAGTCAAAACAATTGCTACAAATTACCCTAATATCCAAATCCTTTTATCAGGGCAGTTGGTCATAAGCAATGCGGCCCAAATCAAAAAGGAATTATTAACAGCGCTCACTAATTTCCAAAGTATAGACCTGGTTTTCGAAAATGTAATAAAAGCTGATATCGCCTTTTTACAGTTGCTGATTGCTTTGAGGAAAAGCGCCATTGGTCTTGACAAGCAGGTATCTTTTGATGCACCGGCTTCCAATTATCTTAAATCCCTTATTAAAAATACCGGGCTGGAACAAATCCTCCTTTTCTCACATTGAAGTCTGAATAATGGCATACACCAACACGATTTTATTAGTAGACGATTCAGAAATAATCTTAAAAGTGCTTTCTTTTATGATAAGAAAAGCCGGCTACAATGTGCTTTCTGCCAGTGATGGCAAAAAGGCTTTGAAATTCCTCGACGGTGGAAATATTGACCTTGCTTTTACGGATTTAAATATGCCTGAAATGAACGGGATAGAACTTATCACTGAGATAAGGAGAACAGAGCGCTATCGCTTTATGCCTGTCGTTTTATTTATTGATGATAAAGAAAAAGAAAGGAAAACAATTATGGAAACGTCCGGTGCTACCATGCTTCTTGATAAAAATGATATCAAAGAAAAAGTAATTAGTACGATAAAAACAATGTTAGATTAAATGGAACGCTTTGAAGTAAAGTATAAGGAGGAAGCAACGGAACTTATAGAGGGTATAGAGAAATCTTTGCTTGAAATGGAAAACAACCACCATGATCCGGCTTTAATTGAAGATGTATTCCGCAACATGCATACACTGAAAGGCAACAGTTCCATGTTTGGATTCAAATTGATTGCTGATTTCACGCATCATCTTGAATCAGTTTATGATTTGATCAGAAGTGGTGAAATCCAAATTTCCAAGCAAATTTTAAATACCAGTTTTTCTGCATTAGATCATTTATCGCTACTCATAAATAACAGTAGCACTCTAAATGAGAGTGAAGCAAAAACGCACCAGGATCTTTCAAATGAAGTAATCAACTTAAGTAACGCGACAGTGAGGAAAGTTCTCAATAACGAATCGCCTTTCGTTATTGATGAAAGGAAAGATTCTAGTCAAAATGAGTTAAAGAACTTTCGCATACACTTCCAACCCAACAGCAACTTCTTTTTTAATGGCAGCAATCCTATAAGTATAATTAATGAGCTACGTGAGCTTGGTGAATGCAATGTAGCTGCTCTCACTAATAATATTCCAACACTTGAAGATTGTGAAGCGGATAATTGCTACACAGCATGGGATATTCATCTTATCACTGACAAGGATTTGCAACTGGTTGAAAAAGTATTTGAATTTGTAAGGCATTCGTCCAAAGTAGAAATTCACGAGATACCTGAAAAGGCTCCGTCTGTGAATTCACCAGAGAAAAAGTTTACAATGCAGGAATCCATAAAAGAGAAGCTTTCAAAAAGTAAGAATGTATTACTATCAGGCCTATCCGAAGTACAAACTGCGATCTCTAAAAAACAGGTAATATCAAGTATCAGGGTTTCTTCAGAGCGGTTAGATAACCTGATGAATCTTGTTAGTGAATTAATGACTTTGCAGGCTAAATTGGGAACGCTCGCTGAGCAGAATCCGCCAACAGAGTTGTTGGGAGTATCAGAAAACCTCGAGAAAATTTCTACGCGGCTAAGGGACAATGCCTTTAGCATGTGCCTCGTACCTATTGAAAATATGGTTACGCCGTTCCATCGTCTTGTAAGGGACTTGGCATCAGAATTAAATAAAGAAATAGAGTTCATAACAGAAGGAACCGAAACAGAGCTGGATAAAAATATAATGGAAGGGTTATCAGATCCATTGATGCATTTGCTAAGAAATAGTGTGGATCACGGTATTGAAGATCGGGAGGCGAGGCTACGTTCGGGAAAGCCAGCGCATGGTAAAATTATATTCAGTGCATATTGCGCAGGTACTAATGTATACATCGAAATACACGACGACGGTAAAGGAATTGATCCTGAGAAAATAAGAAAAAAAGCGATTGAAAAAGGCATCATCGGTCCGGCCGATATATTGAGCGAAAAAGAAATTTTTAATCTTATTTTTTTACCAGGTTTTTCTACTGCGGAGCAAGTAAGTGGAATTTCCGGCAGGGGCGTTGGCATGGATGTAGTAAAGCGGAGAATTGCCGATATACGTGGCCAGATAAGAATTAATTCACAGTTAAATATTGGAACAACCATCACCATAAAGCTTCCTATTACTGTTTCTATTATTGATGGGCTGCTTGTAAAAATTAGCGATGCTGACTTTGTAATCCCGGTCTCATCGGTCGAAAGATGTCATGAAATACCAGCAGGTCAATATCTGAACCGCTTCAATAATTTAATTGTGCTGGATGGTGAGCAGATACCATTTATAAGCTTATCAGAAGAATTCGACGGAACGGATAATTCGACCTGCTCACGTGAAATTGTAATTATATACTATGATGAAAAGAAGGTGGGATTGATCGTAGATAGAGTGGTAGGAAAATTCCAGGCCGTTTTGAAGCCATTGGGAAAATATTTTTTGCAGATGGATACTATTTCCGGCGCCACTATTTTGGGGAATGGTAAGATAGCTTTAGTACTTGATACAAATAATGTTACCGAACAATTTTTGAACAAAAAAAATGTTTATTCATGTTAATGATACAACAAATGGAGTCATACCTCACCTTTAAACTTGATGATGAACTTTTTGCAATTAATGTAAGCAAGGTTCTCGAGATTTTAGAAGTAAAACCAATTACTAAGATTCCCAAATCTCCTTCTTTTATGAAAGGAGTTATAAATCTCAGGGGTAATATTTTACCGGTGATCGATACACGCAATAAATTTTGTATGCAGCCGGAAGACTTTACCATTGATACCTGTATTATCGTGTTAAGTATAAATGCGGAGACTGAATTATTATTGGTAGGAGCCATTGTGGATTCAGTACAAAAAGTGATTGACATAGCCGCAGAATCTATTCAGCCTTCTTCAAGCATGGGAGCCATTTACAGAGAAGACTTTATTAATGGCATCGCTAAGGTTGGTGAAGACTTTATTATGATATTAAACATTGATAAAGTATTCTCTGCAGAAGAAATTGCTATCATGGAAGTAGAAAACTAAGATATTTTATCTAAAAAAGGAAAGTATAAAAGACCTGAATATAAAAGAATCCAATAACAACTCACAAATGAAAAACCTCAAAGTCTCAACCAAGCTTCTGATTCTGGTAATTATTATGTCCCTGATCATTGGGGCGATAGGAATCTATGGTGAACGCAATCTAAACGACGTAAATAATTCTGTTGAGACCGTTTATAAAGAAAGCGTAATTCCCTTAACACAGTTAAAGATAATCTCAGACATGTATGCCATAGAGATTGTAAATGCCACCCATAAAATGAGAAACGGAAATACCAGTTGGGAAACAGGAAGAAAAAGTATCAAAAAAGCGCAAGAACAGATAGCAGCAAACTGGAAAGCGTATACAACAACCTATTGGGATTCAGAAGAAAAAGACCTGGTAATAGAAGTAAAACAATTAATGGACAATGCTAACGAATCTATCGAATCGCTCGATCATATCATTGAAAGCGGGGATTCAGCATCGCTTGTCAATTTTACGAAAACAGTACTCTACGCTAAAATAGATCCGGTGACTTCAAAGATTGAAGAGCTTACAAACTTACAGCTGCGGGTGGCAGCGAATGAACATAAAGAATCAAATATCGTTTATTCAGATGCCCGAAATAATTCCTACATCTTCATGATAGTGGGAATCATCTTCGGCCTCACCGTTTCATTTTTTATAATCAGGAATATTACAAATCTTGTTACAAAGCTTAAGGAACTGATTTCATTTGTACAGGTAGCGTCAGATAATATATCAGCCGCAAGCACCCAAATGAATTCCTCATCGCAGCTCATGTCAGAGGGCGCTACAGAGCAGGCTGCATCGGCGGAAGAAGTTTCTTCTTCTATGGAAGAAATTGCCTCCATCATTCAACAAAATACTGACAATGCATTACAGACAGAAAAGATTGCTACTAAAGTAGCAGAAGATATCGTAGAGGGCAATAAAGCAGTTAACCACACAGTACAATCAATGAAAGAAATCGCCGATCGTATTTCTATCATAGGCGATATAGCAAGGCAAACAAATTTACTTGCATTGAACGCTGCAGTGGAAGCTGCACGGGCTGGAGATTACGGGAAAGGATTTGCGGTTGTCGCATCAGAAGTGCGTAAGCTTGCTGAGCGTTCGCAGATAGCAGCATTGGAGATCAATAATCTTTCTAAAGCAGGTGTTATCCTGGCTGAAAAATCAGGAAAGCTGCTAGAAGAAATTGTTCCTCAAATTCAAACAACATCAAAGCTGGTTCAGGAAATAAGCCTTTCAAGTATCGAGCAAAATACAGGAGCTAACGAGGTTAACAAAGCCATTCAGCAATTGAACCAGGTAATACAGCAAAACGCCGCTACTTCTGAGGAAATGGCTGCAAGTTCTGAAGAACTGGCAAGCCAGGCAGAGCAATTAAAAGATGTAATAAGTTTCGACCTGGGTAGTGATATTAAATTCAAACAAAAAAGCAGGGAAGTTCCATTTAATGTGGTTCAGCAACATCGACCTATTCAGTATAACCACATACCTCCACACCGTCAAAATAAAAACAACATCGCCCCATTAGCCAAAAGAAATAAGCCTTCTAACCTGAATGCAAACGGGGGGATAAACATTAAAATGGATAGTAAAGATGTGCTTGATGAAGCCTATGAAAGATTCTGATTCAAATAGCATTATAAAACTTCCAATATACACATGATGAAAGACATGAAAATTTCGACCAAGTTATACATACTTGTATTCCTTACATCCTTTATAATATTATCAATAGGCATTTACGGGCTCAGCAACCTCAACTCTGTCAACAATTCGCTGGAAAGTGTATATAAAGACAGGGTAGTTCCTTTGAAACAATTAAAGGTAATTTCCGACATGTATGCCGTTGACATTGTAAATGCAACTCACAAAATGAGAAACGGTAACATAGACTTTAAAGAGGGGAAGAGAGATATCAAGAAAGCGAAGGCAGCTATTGAAAATAACTGGAAGACTTATTTGTTGAGTGATATAGATCCCGAAGAGAAAAAAATAGCAGATGACATCCAGGAGTTAATGAAGAATTCTGATGAATCTATTACATTGCTTGAGTCGATAGTTGAAAGAGAAGATTCTTCCGCCTTGCGCCAGTTCGCAGTGAAAGAATTGTATCCGCAGATCGAACCGATTACAAATAAAATAGATGAGCTAATTGATGTTCAGTTGCAGGTAGCAGACCGCGAATATAATAAGGGAGATAAGGTTTACCAGGATTCAAAATTACATTGCTATATACTTATTGTTTTCGGTGTTCTTAGCTCTTTAATCATTTCCATATTTATTGTTAGAGGAATTCATAAAGCGATAAAAAATGCTTCATCTGTGGTTGCAAAACTCTCTGAGGGAGATCTTACCGTTGATATCAACGAGACAGGAAAAGATGAAATAGGAGAGTTACTGAACGATCTTAAAAAGATGCTGGCCAAATTCAAAAGCGTAATCTCCTATGTTAATTCAGCTTCTGATAATATCGTAGCTGCAAGCCAGGAGCTAAGTTCTTCTTCACAACAAATGAGTGAAGGAGCAACCGAACAGGCGGCTGCAACCGAACAGGTCTCGTCTTCTATGGAAGAAATGGTTGCAAATGTTCAGCACAATACAGAGAATGCGCAACAAACAGAAAAGATAGCGATCAAGGCCTCTGAAGATGCATTAGAGGGAAGTGTGGCAGTAAACCAGGCCGGAGTTTCCATGAAATCAATCGCCAATAGAATTACCATCATAAGCGATATTGCCAGACAAACAAATATACTTGCATTGAATGCTGCTGTAGAGGCAGCACGTGCGGGAGAACAGGGAAAGGGGTTTGCGGTGGTAGCTGCCGAGGTAAGAAAACTTGCTGAAAAATCGCAACTGGCGGCAATAGAAATTAATGAGCTTTCCCAATCAAGTCTTGGCATAGCCGAAAAATCCGGAAAACTTTTAGAGCAGATGGTTCCCAACATCCAGCACACAGCGAAACTTGTTGAGGAAATAAGCGCATCGAGTATCGAGCAGAACTTAGGTGCCGGCCAAATTAATAATGCATTACAACAATTAAACCAGGTAACGCAACAGAATGCTGCAACATCGGAAGAAATGGCTGCCAGCGCAGAGGAGCTTTCTTCACAGGCTGACCAGTTAAAAGAGATTATTTCTTTTTTCAAATTTGATGATGATGGCAAATACAAAGCAATAAGCCTTAGAAAACATTTTTCCCCGGTGCAAAAAAATGGCACTGAAAAGAGAGCAAAGTTTAATGGCAAGTCAAAGACTAATGGCCATGCCTTAATGAATGGAGTCAATTTGAATATGGATGTGCTTGATGAAGAGTACGAGAAATTTTAGGGATCATTTAAATTATACAGCGCTTCTGAAATGACAAATACTGAATTCAATAAGCTCAGCGGTTTTATACTTCATAACTATGGAATAAAACTCCCTCTTGCAAAGAAGACGATGCTTGAAGGACGCCTTCAAAAAAGACTGAGGGTACTACACCTGAACTCCTTTAAAGACTATTGCGATTACGTTTTTAGCGCTGAAGGGCAGCAGATGGAGCTCGTCCACATGATTGACGTCGTAACTACTAACAAAACAGATTTTTTTCGCGAAGCAGTACACTTCGATTTTTTATCAAACAATGTATTACCAAAATATTGCGATAGAGATATTTCGGCAAAGCCATTTAAGGTATGGAGCGCAGGTTGTTCCACAGGTGAGGAGCCTTACACGCTCGCAATGGTGATGAGTGAATTTTCTCAAAAATACCCGGGGTTCGATTATAATATTTTTGCCACTGATATTTCAAGCAGGGCCTTGCACGCGGCTACTACTGCTGTCTACAGTACTGAGAAAGTTTCCTCCATACCATTTGCTCTAAAAAAGAAATATTTACTAAAAAGCAAGGATGAGCAGAAGAAAACGGTTCGCATTATTCCAGAGCTGAGATCTAAAGTGAATTTTAAAAGCTTTAATTTCCTCGAGAGTAATTTTTCATTTACTCAGAGCTTCAATGTTGTTTTTTGCAGAAACGTCTTGATTTATTTTGACCGGCCCACCCAGGAAAAAGTTATTCTCAAATTATGTTCAAAGCTGGAGACTGGAGGGTATCTCTTTTTAGGGCATTCGGAATCTATTTCAAATATGAATTTGCCACTTGTACAAATACAACCTACCACCTTTAAAAAAATATAGGTTGAACGGGGATTTCAAATGCCAAAACTAAAATGGAAAAATATTATTTATATCCAGGTAAGATCTTTTCCAGCAAAGAGCCACACATAGTTGATACGATTCTCGGTTCTTGCGTAGCTGTGTTTTTATGGGATCCTCTTTTACAGTTTGGAAGTATTAATCACTATATGCTGCCGCGTGGAAACCAGGAGAACCTGAGCTCATTTAAATATGGCAGCGTTGCAATCGCGGAACTCATTAAGCGTATGACGAAAATGGGAAGTAATAAAAAGGATTTAAAGGCTAAAGTTTTCGGTGGCAGTAACATTACTAATGCAAATGGTGCCTTTAATATCGGTAATAGAAATATTGCTGTTGCAAAAGATGTGCTGAAAGAAGAACAAATACCCATTGTTAGTTATAGCATTGGCGGTAGCCTTGGACGCAAGGTAATTTTCAACTCAGCGTCAGGAGTTGTTCTGATCAGTTATATAAGGCGTGATATTGTTTATATCGATCAGCAAAACAGTAGTACTGCATTTAATCTTTCAGAAAATGAGTGAAAAGATTAAAGTATTGATTGTTGATAATTCCGCCATCTTCAGGCAGGCATTGACTAAAATATTAAGTGCAGACCCCGCCATTGAAGTTGTTGCGACCGCCTCCGACCCTTATATCGCTGCAAATAAAATGGCAACCCAGGCACCGGATGTTATCACTATTGACATTGAAATGCCAAGAATGAACGGATTGACTTTTCTTAAAAAAATAATGTCGCAACATCCAATACCCGTAATAGTTATATCGAGGGAGACTGAAAATAATATGGAGCTAACCTTGAAGGCGCTTAATTATGGGGCTTCGGAAGTAATGTCTAAAAGTTTATTTGAAACAAATGATATAGAAGAAGGAAATAAAATAAAAATTCGTGAGATTATTAGGAAGGTTGCACGGGCCAAACTTAGAAAAAAATTTGTACATGCTACTGCTGCCGTTGTCCCTGCAAAGTTTTCTGCCGACGCAGTCTTAAACCAGGTAAGGCCGAAAAACCTCGTGCATACCAGTGATATTGTTATAGCTGTTGGAGCATCTACCGGCGGAATAAAAGCTATTAGTTGTTTTTTGGAAGCCTTGCCTGCAAACGCTCCCGGCATTGTAATCGTGCAGCATATGCCCGAAAACTTTACTAAATCTTTCGCTGAAAGATTAAATGGCATTTGCAAAATAGAAGTGAAAGAAGCAGTAAATGGGGATATTGTAAAACAGGGTAGGGCCTTAATAGCACCAGGCAATGAACATTTGTTATTGAGAAAGAGAGGACCTCAATATTATGTGGAGGTAAAAGATGGTCCGCTTGTAAACCGGCATCGCCCATCTGTGGATGTTCTTTTCAGAAGTGCTTCGATTTATGCAGGTAAAAACGGCATTGGCATATTACTAACCGGCATGGGCGATGATGGCGCAAAAGGTTTACTTGAAATGAAACAGTCGGGTGCAAAGACAATTGCGCAGGACGAGAAATCATCTGTGGTATTCGGCATGCCGAAGGAAGCTATTTTACTAAATGCTGCTGATAAGATCATGCCCCTCCAGGAGATTGCTGGTTACGTGATGCGAAACGTATAAGTGAATAAATTTTGTTATGAAAAATATGCCAGGTAAATGTGTCCGATTTATAAAGCAATACCGACCGTTCTAAAACTTTAAGCACGTGGCAAAGAAGAGTATGAATTTTTTACCCAATGTTTTTTTACCTAACATCCTAAGAAACCTGTTTATGACTCCTTGGTAATTATCAATGCCTCGGTATATAAGAACACATTTGTTTAATGGTGAAACGGTTTACTCCATATTCTTTTTACGTCGCACGGTAAGATATTCCATCAACTAAATACCCTCTCGCCGCTTCTTGTGTAATATCCATTTAGTTGATTCTTTGTCAACTTATTTTAAGACAATATAATCCACTTTATTTCAAAACTGTTTAGGTCGCTGATATCTTCAATTCATCCAATTCATTCAAATATTCAACAGCCTTTGCCACCCTGGTGCTTGAGCTTTTTGTAATAACCCTTGCCACCCATGCTTTATGAATATTTTTAGTGCTCACTTGTTTGTAAAACCATACGCCCAGGGGTATTAAAATTATATATGCCACCATTTCAGCAGACCACCAGGCACCGTTTGATTTTTTCAATAGATCAAAATTACCAAATGCAGTAATGTTCATATCTGCAAATGCTTTTGAAACTACTATCGGATAAGATAAAAATGTGGGAATGCACAGTACGGACAAGCGGACAAAAGTGAGCAGGTGGGTTTGTATTTTCATAAGCGACTGTTGCATGCTTACAATAGTTTTATTGTTTTCAATACCTGCTATTATTTGCAATTGCTTAAAACAATTTATGAATATAAAACCATAAAATATTATGAGCGCAATAGCTGAAATGACATAAGGCAATTGACTGATGTTAATTATTAAAAAGGCGAACAGTAAAACAAGTGCTATTGAATGAAAGGTCAGTTCTATTATTCTCTGCCACAAAAGAGATCTTAACGAAGATTTTACTTTTTGTGATATTATCAAGTCAAGTGTGGTTACATTCAATTGTACCGCCTTAGATATTTTGGCATCATTGGCTTGCCACATTGTTATTAATTCTTCTACGTCCATGATCTTTATTATTTATTGGTTGTAATTTTTGTTTTTAAATTGATTTTTATGCGATTTATTTTCGTGGCTACATTTGTTTCAGTTATACCAACTATTTCTGCGATTTCCCCATAGCTTTTTTGATCGAGGTATAAGAGCATTATTGACTTATCTATTTCTTTTAGTTCCAGTATAAACTTTTGTAACAAGCCTAAGCTGCTCTCTTCTTCCCACTTATTCTCATCTTCATCATCAAATACCATTAAGTCTTCAGAATATGTATTAAACCGAATCGAGCGCATCTCTTTCCTGTAAAATGATATTGCCACATTCAAGCCTATACGATACATCCAGGTAGAAAATTTATAGTCGGGAGTATAGTTTGCAAAGGCTTTCCAAAGGTTAAAAATGATTTCCTGTGCAAGGTCATCCCTGTCGTCTTTATTGGTACAATATGAGTTACAAATCTTTAATATAATGCCTCTATTGCTCTGCATTAATTGTACAAATGTTTCTCTATTCTTTGTCATATTCTCAAAGTTTAATTTAAACATCATAACTATTGAGCGTATAACACTTTAAGGGTACGACTGCTGGCGGCAGGCACTACTGAAAGATGGGTTTCATCTTCAAATATTTTACTGGTAATATTCAAGTTGGAGAAATTACTTTTCAGGGCTTGTATAAAGTTATTTACCGGCGCAATCATAAAATCACCTTCCAGGCTTCCGGCAGAAATAAATATGGTTGCTGCAATATTTGGATTTTGCTTAGACATGGAATCTGCTAATGCTACCATTCCACCGTTAGTCCACCAGATAGAAGGACTGTTCATAGAATATTTTTGAAATAAATTTGGTTTGGTTAATAAGCAATAAGCTACAAAAAGGCCGCCGAGCGAATGCCCGAATATTCCCCTTTCGTTATTGGTTTTGTAATTGTGTTCTACAAAAGGAATAATATCTTTTTCAATGGTTGCAAGAAAATCTGAACCGCCACCCGATGGGCTCACAGGCAATTTAAAGTAATTGGCAATAGCAGTATCAGACGGAGGATTGCTTGATGGTGTAAGGTCAGTGTACCTGTTTGTAAGCCATTCTGATTCCGATTGTACGTTTGCATCGATAGTAACAAAAATAATATCCTTAACCTCTTTGCCCAATGCAAAAGTTTCCTTTATGGAATAAAAGGAAGCGGTGTTGTATTTTCCATCTAATACATATAATACAGGATATTTAATACTATCCGAAACGGAATAAGCTTTGGGCAGCATAACAGTTATTGCGTAATCTTTTTTGTTAGTGCCTGATTTTATTATATAGGATTTTGAATTTGTAACCTGGGGTGTAATAGTCTCTTGTGCGAAAGATGAGGAAGTATTTAAAAGTAACAATGATACAAGGAGCAGCATTGAGTTGTTGATAATTTTTTTCATGTTTTTTATTTTTTAGATTTAAATATTTTCGGAGCGCTTTATGCGCTCCTGAACAATAAATCGCCGGAATTGAAAAAAATCACAAATTTTAAAAAATTATTTTTCAGGCAAAACCAGCAAACTATGTAAAGCACAGCCTTTGTTTTTCCTTTTTTGTATGACTGGGTTTAAAAAATACAGTCAGCGAGCAACGATACTCTGGCGATGGTATTAAAAGGTAGCGCATCACTGTGCAAGTTGGTAACAGATGCGATAGAATATTCAGTAATTAAAAATTGTGCAATTAATTCAATTGGCGTAGGGAGGTCTTTTGCAACTTTACCAGCGAGGAGATTAAATATGTTTGGGATAGGATACCTCTGTTTTAATTTCTGTTTCGTAAAGCTCCAGACTGTGTCCAAAGCTGGTCAATTTTCTGTTCTCTTCGTATCATAAAATTCCATGTGGGCAAACTCAAATTGTTGAATGCTTTGAATAGTTTGTATGCCTTCTGGTTCAGATAAAATCCGTGCTATAGCTACAAAAAAGTTTTGGTGATTTACCTGATCTTAATAATGCCTTCTGCAACTGTCGGAAATCTTGAAAACAATAAAGCATCGTGGCCCGGGATTATATATTTAATATTTGAGACCAATGTTTTCATTTTTATCATCGACTTTACATAAGCGTTGGTATCGAAGGTTTCATCCTTTGGTGCAGAGATCAGGTGGTCCAAATTATAATAAGTGTAAACATTATCTGAGGCAATAATTATTTTATCGTTCCCGGTCTTTACATGCAAACTGGGAATTGAAAGTATGCCGGGAGCCCGTGTAGACAATGATGCCGGGAATGATTTCTTTATTATTATTGAATATTTGGCGATGTTATCATTTTACTTGTGAGCCTCCATATCTATCTCGATTAACTGTCCTTCCAAAGCCAATCCTTTTACTTCAAGCCACGTTCCTGTCGGAAATTGTTTTTTATAAACAGAGTTACGAAAGCCGGATGCTTTTATAAAGTCAGCCATATTGGTTGTATAAACATTTTCTGCAAATACATCATCGAAAGTATAACCGTAATGCTGCAGGATTTTTTCCAAATCGCTATAGCAATTTTTCATCTGTTGCTCCATGCTGCCGGGGGCAACCAAAATACCTGAGTCGTTCATACTTACAGCCCCGGAAATTTTAAGGTCGTTGCCAATTTTTACCGCATGTGTATAGCCATATTCCTTTTCAAGTTTTGGCCGCAGGTTATAATATTCGGGAGTATCTGATTGTGTTGTTTTTGTTTCGTTGCTTGCCGCTGGTTTGGAAGTGTCAGCGTTGTTGCAACTGCTAAGAAATGAAGTGCCAATTAAAATGGTGGAAACTAATAAAGAAATTTTTGTCATTGTTTAAGTTTTAGTAATTAAATGTTTATTTAAGGTGATATGCTTCGCTAATATTTTAGTGATGGATTATATTTTCTTGTAACAGCAGTTTTTGTATCAGTGGAAAATTACTTCATCAAACGGATACTTGTCCTACTTTATCCTGTTATACTTTTTTAATAAATCAATAACT
>JBDUEG010000053.1:0-14514 GCA_040002575.1 Ginsengibacter sp. | reverse complement strand
TAGTCCCTACTCCATTAAGGCCTACACTTTTTTGAAATGCTTTACTATCGTATTTAGCGCCCGTATTTATTTTACTCACCACATCCACTACCTTGCCCAATGGGATGCCTCTTCCATAATCACGGACGGTAACTGTTTTGTCTTTTATTTCAATGTCTACATGTTTTCCAAATCCCATCGTGTGCTCATCAATGCAATTATCAATTACTTCTTTGAGCAGAACATATATGCCGTCATCAGGGCTGCTGCCATCGCCTAATTTTCCAATATACATACCTGGGCGCAACCTTATATGCTCCTTCCAATCCAGGCTTTTAATAGAGTCCTCGGTATAATCAAATAAGTTTTTATCTGCCATTCATTACATATTTGCGCAAAAGAAAAGGTTATATCTCAATTATAATTTGCAGGGTTTCATATAAATTTCGTAAGGGATCGCTGGCGTTATTCTACTGGCACAATCCCATGCTGAAGTAAGCTTTCAAATATAAGTCAACAGGGAAACAGAATATTTTAAAATTTATGAACACCTGTTAATATCCCTTGCCTTCAAACACCCACACTAAAAAGTGGCATCGTTTTTATAGAGATATAATGGCCGTAATTTTGCAGCCTTATTCACAAAAACAATCAATAATGAAATTCATTAAAAACTATCTTATTATTTTCCTTGTTTCTTCAGTGTTCTTTATAGGCTGTAAGCCAAAAGATTCTGAATTCCAGGCGCAGATCGAGAAGAATTTAAAGGCTGATCCTGATCTCGTAAATGTATCCGTAGCCGTAAAAGATCAAAAAGCGACTTTTACCGGCGAAGTCAAAGACCACGATACCAGAGAAAAGGCTTCTGCAACTGCCAAAAGCATTAATGGCATTAAAGAGATTGCGAATAATGTGACTATAACTCCACCAGCTGTAATAGCCGCTCCTGTAGAAATGAATACTGACAATACTTTGATGCAGGGAGTAAAAGATGCAACGAAAGACTTTCCATCCGTTACCGCTAATGTAAATGATGGAGTTATTACATTAACTGGCAATATTAAAAGAAGTAGTTTACAAACGCTGATGATGAGCCTGAATACCCTAAAGCCTAAAAAAATTGATAATCAACTAACCATCAAATAATTTAATTATGACAATCCAGGATAAATACAAGCAACTAATTGATGCAGCAAATGCAGGAGGGGTGAGCAATCTGCAGGTAAAAGAACAAGATAATGTTTTGCATATTGAAGGCAGTGCGCCCGATGGAGCAACCAAAGACAAGCTGTGGGATATTTACAACCAAATAGACCCCGATTACCGTGCAGGAGATCTTATTATGAATGTAGATGTTGCAGCTTCTGCCGGTACAAAGGCTAAGGTTACAACCGAAAGCTCTAATCTTAATATTCGTAAAGGCCCGGGCACAGACCAGCCAATTGTAGGTAAAGCAGCCCATAACGAAATCGTTACGCTTCAAAGTAAAACTAATGACCAGTGGTGGCTTATAAAAACTGATAAGGGTGAGGAAGGGTATGCTTATGCTCAATACCTGAGCCCACAATAATGGCCTCACCCTCCATAGGAGTCCTTTAGACAACCTTCTCCAAAGGAGAGGAAACTTACACTTTTGGAGGAAAGATTAGTGAAAACAATTACGGATTTATACGGCAGTATCCAACTAAAAAAACCTCACAGAAATTTAACTGTGAGGTTTTTATTTTATGAAAACATCAATGAATTTATTTTACAATAATTTTTTTAGTGCTCCATTGATTACCATTATTAACTGATAGTTGGTAAACTCCTTTATTTAATCCGGTAAGATTTATTTTAACCATTGTAGTTGTCCCGGAAAAAATAAACATTTTCCTTGTAGTACCCGTTACATCAACTATACGTATTTTGTAAATTTTATCTGCGGTCGTTTTTGAAGAATTACCTACTGCAGTTGTTGCCACTGTCATTTCTCCATCAGTGGGGTTGGGTGAAACATCAACAGCAAAACTACCACAGTTATTCACGAAGGTGTTTGCAATTGCATAGCTTCCTCCTGCATCACATGCATTAGCCACTCTTACGCCTACCTGATAATTTCCAGTTGTTGCACCAGTTATTAGGGTGATTGATGGTGTGTTTTGTCCGCTGACATAAGTCCATGTTCCTCCACCTGGATAAAACCATGTATAGCTTATAGCACCGGGAAGGGTATTGGTTGAATAAGTAACATAAGTATTCTTGCAGGCAGAGGAAGGTCCACTAACAGGGTAATCTCCGCTACTATAACCACTAATTGAATAAGGTTTAGTGAGTGTCTTATTTATACCGCAGGTTTTTGAAAGTGTTACAGTTAAATTAGCTGTACCAGTAGTAATCTTATCTAAACGTACTTGAGTAGTACCTTGCCCACTGCCAATAGTGGCAATGCTTCCCGGATTCCAAACTAAGGATGTGCCTGAAGGAACAGTACCACCTGTTATTGAAAAAGTGCCGGAAGGACAGAAAAGAGAAGGGCCGGTTATTGCCAAGGTTGGTATATCGTAAGTAGGCTGTTGTGGAATTCCATTTATTTCGTTTGTCACCCACGTTACACTTGCTTGTGATAAGCTCACATGGCTTTCATTAGTAAGAGGTGTAAAATAAGATTGAAAAGGCGTTTCGCCGGTACATACAAGATTGCGGCCAATTAGATTTTCTCCTAAGTCAGTATTAGCGCCTGTAAATGCCAGTGCGCTTTTTGAAGGTATAAAACATTGATTGGGAATAACTGAATAAAATTTTACCTGAGACTTTGCGAAGAATCTTGTTTCCTTACCTGAGTCTGCTAAATCTTTCTGGGTATTGATATAGCCGCCGGGAGCTTCGTCCAGGCCTGCTCCGCTGTTAAGTGCAGTGGAATACCAGTTTTTAGAAGCATACCCTAAATAAGTACCTTCAAAACTTAAGCAACGATTATTTGCTTCGGGAGTATAGTAGGCTTTTGCAGCGGAAATAGTTATTGGTGCAGATAAACCGAATAAGGGAGGAAAGAAAAAACTACTTAGAAAAAATAAAAGCCTTACCCCTTTGCTCAACTTAATCTCTGTAGTAAACATTTTTTCACAGGGGATAATGCTTCTGCTCAATCCAAGCGCTATTTGTTTGCTTCCATTACCGCTCCCATTTATTATGGCAATGCGCCTTAATGCAGGATTGCCCGGTATGCCGGGGAAACCAATCGTAGTCATTGCCTGAACGAACCGTGTCCTGAAATTCGGAGCGCCGGCAGGTACTTCGGAGTTAGACAAATAGTGATGCAATAGTAGTTGTTTAGCAGCAGGGGAATTTATTTGATCATTCAATGCTTTTTTAGCTGAGTTGCCACCAACTTTAGTTGAATAATATTCCAGGAAATGCTGATCGCCCATGGCAATATTTGCACCATTATGTGGTGCATCAAAAGAAACCCACAGCCTTGTATTGCTTGGCATACTGTGCTGCTCCATATAAGCTAAAGCATACCGGGAAATAAGCCCACCCATACTTGGGCCTACTATTACCAGTTTTTGCGTGCTGCCATTGGCTGTTAGTTTTGCATTTACACTATCAATTAAACGAGCCAGCACAAATGCATTGCGTTCAATATAGTCTGCACCCCCATCACGGTAGTCGGGAATAGTAACTCCTGGCAAGCCTGGAAATGTATGAGTTCCAATTATATACTTTGGAAAATTTAAAATGATGATGTCGTAACCCTGTGCACGATAACTTTTTACAAGGTTTTGTGGGATTCCACTATTATCTGTATAAGACAAATAATTTTCGTAAATTTTGCTTGCATCCCTTGTATTTCCAGGATCAAAGCCATCCAGGATAATAACAGGTTTTCGCAAGGTAGGGTCGCTGCAATTAGCATAATAGGTATTTACTTCGCCTTCCCCTTTAGCGGCGGTTGTTTCATCATACCCCTGGAAAGCAATGGCAGCCCTTACGTTGGTTACTGAACAAGGAAGAGATAAAGGATCAGGCCCTTGCGGAGATTGAGGGCCGCTGGTCCCATTTGCTGTAGCAGGTATTATCGAAATATAAGAATAAGTAATTTGCTGAGTACCGTTGCTGAAGTGGGCAAGATACTTTATAATTTTATCGCCAGGATTTGAATAATTAACAGTAACCGTACCGCCGGGCGCTAAAGTAGTTACGGGGTTGCCATCTCCAAAAGTTATATCTACATTGGTTAAAACCTCGGAAGTGTTTTTTAACTGAAGATATGTTGGTAATATAAATACAATACTGCCTGCAGGCACACTATCTGTAAGCGCCGCGGCAATAGTTGTAATCTTTGTTTTATATGGGCTGTATGGCCGCCCCACCACGTCGTACAATAAACCGCTTTGTATCCTGAGCAAATTGTTTTGCAAGGCAAGTGTATCTATCCAGTTGAATTGATAATGGGCAATGCTTATAGGCACTTTATTTAAAAGGCGCTGCTGGGTAACTAATGCCTCCACATCATTTGTTAGCGGCACATTCGTAGTGCTGTAGCTTGCATTGCGTAATTCCGAAAGAGCCTGCATAAATATCCCATAAGAAGAAGTATCTGATGTACCCTGGTTAAATGCATCAAGCCTGGCAATTGGAAAAACCCTGTCGTACAATATCTGTGTCGGTATTTGAGCTTTATCTACATATTGCAAGTAATAATCGGCTTTGCCCTGAAAGGTAGTTGTGTCATAAACCTGTGCATTAGTTGACTGGATTGCACACGCCAAAAGAAACATGAGGAATAGCTTTTTCATAAAAGATGTTTTAAGGTGAGTTTGATTTTGGGAAGATTTAATTGCTATATTTCTTGATTTGGATATTGATCAATTATGCAATAAAAAGTATTAAAAATTCAATGTGATTTTATATCAAAACGGCCATCTGAAATTCTCGTAGTGTTACCTGTTTTATCAACGCCGGTAAATTCGAAAGTGCCAGAAACAATCTTGTTAGTTGTATCTCTGTTTGAAATTGTTATTTTACCTGTGTATACACTTGTAGTAATAAAGCTATTATTTTCTATTAGATACATGCCATAATTCTCAGGATATAAATTATCAGGCATGGGAGTAGTAGTAAAGTTCAAAGGATATTCTCCGGTTGTAAATATATTTTTTGCATAAAGAAAAACACTTTCATTGTCATTATATGCACGAATATATATTGTATTTATATTCTCAAAAAAACCTCCATACACAGGATCTGCTCCTCCAAAGCCACCGGTTCCATGCGGCACCCAATTCTTGCCGTTGATCTTACAACCGAATGTATTTTTACCTTCCTCTGTAAGTTTGGGAAGTTTCTCTTTTTGGCAGGAAATAAAGAAAAAAAATATGCAGGCAAAAATTAATAATGAGTGTTTCATATAGCAGCATTTAAAAATGAAGAAGTGGATATGGAAATTATGTTTATGTAAGGTAGGAGTAATATTTTGGTAATTGTAAATTTTGCGAGTTATACTTTGGCTAACACTTACTATAAGTACACAAATAAAATCTAAAAACCTTAATGTGTTTTTACATCAAAACGGCCATCAGAAATTCTTTTTGTATTACCTGCTTTATCAACTCCGGTAAAATCGAAAGTACCCGATATAATTTTATTTGTTGTATCCAGGTTGGTAATATCTACCTTTCCCGTATATACTGTTGTAGTAATAAAGCTGTTATCAGGAATAGTATTATTGCTACCTCTTATTAAATACATTCCATAATTTTTAGGATTCGAATTGTCCGGAAAGGGAACTGTAGTAAAGTTGAGGGAGTATTCTCCTGCATTAAACACGTTTTCTAAATAAAACTCAATACTTTCATTACCATTATAAGCTGTTATATATATCGTATTTATATTTTTAACAAAACCACCTGATACCGGATCTGATCCACCAAAGCCACCAGTTCCATGCGGTACCCAGTTCTTACCATTCACTTTACAGCCAAATGTATTTTTGCCTTCTTCCGTAAGTTTCGGAAGTTTATCTTTCTTGCAGGAAATAAAGAGAAAAAATATGCAGGCAAAAATTAATAATAACGAGTGTTTCATGTATCAGCATTTAAAAAAGAAGAAGTGGATATGGAAATTATGTTTACATAAGGTAGAAGTGTTATTTGAACAATCATATAATTTTTACCAACCTATTTTTACCAGCTTAAACCCGTGCATTAATTGACTGAATTGCACACGCCAAAAGAAACAGAAAGGATAGCTTTTTCATAAAGATGTTTTAAGGTGAGTTTAATTTGAGAAGAGTTAATTGCTTGTATCGTTGATAATGATTACACTTTGCAAAGGATAAAAATTAAAATAAAAAGGGTTTAAGTCAATTAGATTAGTATGATCTTTTCTATTGTATATTGATCATTTAAAAACTCAATGTGATTTTATATCGAAACGGCCATCAGTTATTCTTGCAGTGTTACCTGCTTTATCAACGCCGGTAAATTCAAAAATACCCGAAACAATCTTATTTGTGGTATCACGGTTTGAAATAGTTACTTTACCAGTGTATGAACTAGTAGTAATAAAGCTATTTATAGTTGTATTATTTTCAATTATATATATGCCATAATTTTCAGGATACAAATTATCCGGCTTAGGAGTCGTGGTAAAATTTAAAGAATATTCTCCCGTTGAATAAACATTTTTTAAATAAATTTCTATGCTTTCATTGCCATTATATGCACGAACATATATAGTATTTATATCCCTATAAAAACCTCCATAAACAGGATCAGTGCTATTGAAAATACCTCCAGTTCCATGCGGTACCCAGTTCTTATCATTCACTTTACAACCGAATGTATTTTTACCTTCCTCTGTAAGTTTGGGAAGTTTCTCTTTTTGGCAGGAAATAAAGAAAAAAAATATGCAGGCAAAAATTAATAATGAGTGTTTCATAAAGCAGCATTTAAAAAATGAAGAATTGGATATGGAAAAATTATGCTTATATAAAGTAGGAGTATCATTTGAACAATCGCGTTAATGTGCAAAAGCATTCTTTAAATAAATAAAATTCTTTTACCGGCTTTGGTGTGCTTTCACAAAGTCACTCACGAGGTAACTTATAAGTTTCCCTGTAGTACTATTTGTTTCCCCGCTCTCCAGTGCAGTCGCACCTTCAGCAATATGCAGGTAAGCAACTTTGCAATTATTCGCAACAAAATTTATGTATTGTCTTGCCTGGAGAACCGTGATGCCACTAGGCGTAACGGCGCTGCTCAGCACATTCCCGATCGAATCCAGGTCAAGCTCAATGCCTGTGTATTCGTCATCGGTGTATTGGGCAGCATAGGCAACCGCCTGGATGAAATTTTTCTTTTCATGAAGAAAAATATCTTCGTAAGTGATACATTCTATAAACGGACTTTGCATAATATCGATCCAAATGTTTTGCTGAAGATAATTTTCATGAAGGCATACCATGCAATACTTTTTCAGGTACCCATCTTCATCCGCATACCTGAAGGCATTTCCGCTATGCCTTCCTTCAAGCGGCCGGTAATCAGCATGCGTATCGAGATTAATGCAATTGATTTGTGCAAGTTGCAAAAGGTCTGCTTTGAAAAGTCCTTTAGCCGACCCTTTAATTGCCGGATACGCATTGTTATGCCCACCTCCTATTATTAGGGGAATTTTTTTATGCTGTGTAATAATTTTTACAATCTCCTCCACTTCATTATCAATCATATTTACGGCATGCCGGTATGCTTCCAGCTTTTCTTCAGCCGTGGTGGCATTGGCATTAATCAAATTTTTTACTTTGGTAAAATCGAAATGACCGGCTATAAATATTTGCTCACCGCTCAGGAAATCATTGCTTTGAATATTGAGGAAAGAATCCAGGAAGGGAAACCAACATGAATCTGCACCGCCAATACCGTTGTTGGCTTTTACACCAATATCTTCCGGAATGCCAACAACAATATACCTCGCAGATGTATTAGCTATCGAATCTTCAGTATTACTTCCGCTTGCACATTGCACAATTTCCCCAAGTTTTGTCTCAAACCTGCGAACGTGCGTTATTGCAAGAATATCGGCTTTATTGTATAGTTTAAAATGAGAAGACATGTGATACTAATTGAATTTATTGTTACACAATGCTACTAAATCATGAAATAAAAGAACCATTTATCATAACCCGGCTTATACAGTTTGAGCCAAATGCGTATGGAAGATAAGCAAGAGATGTGACAGGCTTTGTAAAAATCAGGTTTGCTTTTTTACCCCGGAAAATACTTCCATATTCGTTTTGAATTTCCATAGCACAAGCTCCATTATATGTGGCCGCATTTATGGCTTCTTCCGGCAACATTTTCATTTGTATACAACTAAGCGAAACTACAAAATTCATATTGCCGGATGGAGAAGAACCAGGATTATAGTCTGAGGCCAATGTTACCGCAGCACCAGCATCAAGAAGCGCCCGGGCAGGCTGGTAGCCCATTCTCAAAAAGAAAGCTGCTGTTGGCAGCAGCGTTGATGCTCCATTAAATTTTCCGAGTAACTTAATGTCATTGTCATTTAAGGTTTCCAGGTGATCAAGCGAAAGCGCATCAAGCCTGATGCCCGCTTCAATACCTCCAATACTATTAAGCTGGTTTACATGAAGCTTGGGCTTCAGTCCATATTTTTTACCAGCATTACATATTGTTTCCATTTCTTCCGGCGAAAAAAAGCCCTCTTCACAAAACACATCTATGTAATCTGCCAACTTTTCTTTGCCAATTACCGGAAGCATTTCATTTACAAGAATATCGATATATGCCTGGTGATCTTCTTTATATTTGAGCGGATAGGCATGTGCTCCAAGAAAGGTAGCTTTAATACAAACAGTACTTTTCTCTTTGAGTTTTTTAATGACACGCAGCATTTTCAATTCACCATCTAACGATAAACCATAGCCGCTTTTAATTTCTATCGCTCCGGTTCCAAGCCTGCTTACTTCTTCCAGCCTTTTCCATGCCTCCGCGAATAGTGTATCTTCAGAAGCATCATTTAATCTCTTTGCTGAATTCAAAATACCTCCGCCTTTTGCAGCGATTTCAGAATAACTAACGCCTTTTATCTTAGCCACAAACTCTTCCTCACGGCTTGCTGCATATATAAGATGCGTATGACTGTCGCACCATGCAGGCAAAACCATCGTTCCGGTTTCTTGTTGTAATACATTTCCATGAAATCTAAAATTTTCCATAGCACCAAACTCCGCTATCACGTTATCTTCTACTATCAGGTAAGCATTTTTAATACATGGCATTACGGCAAGTTCTTTACCTCTTAAAAATCCTGAAGATTCTCTTACGTTGACAAGTGTTTTAATGTTTGTAAATATTTGTGATCCCATCAATGCATCTTTATGACTAAGATTTTCGTATTACCTTTTTATAAGCTTAAACTATATTTGTAATAAAATGAAAAAAATTATTCTTACCCTGGGCATTGCAATCTGTGTTTTATTTTGTAGCTCACAATCAAAACCTGCCGGACTGCATGTGAATGATAAAGCGCCTGAATTTACGGCTAAAGATCAAAATGGTAAAGTTATTTCCTTACATGATGTATTGAAAAATGGGAAAGTTGTTCTAATCTTTTACCGGGGTCAATGGTGCCCATATTGCAACAAAGAATTGAAAAGTATTGAAGATTCCTTATCGTTAATTACGACAAAAGGTGCAACTGTATTAGCTATTACGCCAGAACAGCCTGATAAGGTTGAGCAAACCATTGAAAAAACAAAAGCGAGCTTCTCAATTCTTACGGATGACAACTTAAAGATTATGAAAGAATATGATGTTGCATTTGCGGTAGACCCTGCCACAATAGAGAAATATAAAGGCTACGGAATTGATTTCTCTTCAGCAAATGGCAATAATGGCGCTAACCTTCCGGTGCCTGCAGTGTACGTTATAGATTCAAAAGGAAACATTACGTACAAACATTTCGATGCTGATTATACAAAAAGGCCAAGCGTACAGGAAATTGCAGATCATTTGTGAAAAACTATTTTTCTCTGAAATTTACTTCACTTCTCATTTCGGGTTTAAACCAGGCTTCCAAATAATAACAGGCGGAACTTATATCCACACCTTGGTGTTGATGTAAATTGCATCTTCATCCAGGTAGATATTGTCCACAAATAATAATTTAAATGGGTTACAGAAAACTAAAAATTTTCTTAATTGCTGGTCTGTTTATAAATCTTTCTTCCTGCGGGCAAAATGCATCAACAGGGAAAGAAAAAGAAATTGCTATGTACACAAATGCCTTGATCAATGAAACGAGCCCTTATCTTTTGCAACATGCACACAATCCTGTTGATTGGTATCCATGGGGAGATGCAGCACTTGCCAAAGCAAAGAAGGAAGATAAAATGCTTCTGATAAGTGTAGGATATGCCGCCTGCCATTGGTGCCATGTAATGGAGCATGAAAGTTATGAGGATACGGTTGTTGCTAAAATCATGAATGAACACTTTGTATGCATTAAGGTAGACAGGGAGGAAAGGCCAGACGTGGACCAAGTCTACATGAATGCAGCCTATCTTATAAACGGAAGTGGTGGATGGCCACTCAATGCACTGGCTATGCCGGATGGCAGGCCCTTTTTTGCGGGAACTTATTTTCCAAAAGAAAACTGGATAAAGCTTCTTGAATATTTTTCCGGCTTATATAAAAATGAAAAGCAAAAACTCGACGCACAGGCCGACAATGTTTCTAAGGGCATTCGTGATATTGAAAATGTTCCTTTAAATAATTCCGAAGTTCGGTTTAGTATGGAAACTATGCACGATATGGTTTCGACCTTTGAAAAAAGAATAGACAAAGAAAGAGGAGGAACAAAAGGTGCAATGAAATTTCCATTGCCTTCCAACTGGGAACTATTATTACACTATCATTATTTGTCAGGGAATACAGATGCATTACAATATGTTGAGACTACGCTCAACCAAATGGCGCAGGGCGGAATATACGACCAGGTAGGTGGAGGATTTTCACGATATGCAACTGACGCAAGATGGCACGCACCTCATTTTGAAAAAATGCTCTATGACAATGCTCAGCTGGTAAGCCTTTACAGTCATGCATTTCAACTTACCAGGAATCCATTGTACAAAAGGGTCGTTTATGAAACGCTCGCCTTTGTGAATCGTGAGCTTAAGTCGCCCGAAGGTGGCTTCTATTCATCGCTGGATGCCGATAGCGAAGGTGAAGAAGGAAAATTTTATGTATGGACAGAAAAACAAATTAAAGATATTCTTGGAAATGGTGCTCCGCTTTTCATAGATCACTTTGGTATCACAGCTGCCGGCAATTGGGAAAATGGCGAAAATATTCCTGACATTAATTTTGGAGATATTAAATCTGCAACTAAATATCATTTGTCCGCTGAAGAATTTGAAAGCAAAATAAACGGATTGAAACAAAAACTTTTCATCGAAAGATCAAAAAGAATAAGGCCACATACTGATGATAAAATTCTTACTTCCTGGAATGCTTTAATGGCAAAGGGCTTCATTGATGCTTACCAGGCTTTTGGAGATGAGGCTTTTCTGGATTCAGCAAAAGTCAATATCAGTTTTCTATTAAAAAATATTATGTCTGATGATCATAGCTTGTATAGAAATTATAAGAATGGAAAAGCGTCTATTCCTGCATTTCTTGATGATTATGCATTTTTAATAAGTGCTCTCATCTCTTATTACCAGGTAACTTTTGATGAAGTTTATCTGCAGAAAGCTGATAGTATTACACGGTATGCAGAGCAGCATTTTTTTGACAAAAGTTCGGGTATGTTTTTTTACACAGATGACCAGCATAGCAATCTTATAGCAAGAAAAATGGAAGTGACTGATAATGTAATTCCAGCTTCCAATAGTGAAATGGCGAAAAATTTATTGTTGCTTGGTCTTTATTTTGAAAATAAGAATTATGAAACTCAATCAGAACAACTTCTTAAAAACGTAATTGAAGATGTAAAGAAGAACTTAGGATATTACAGCAATTGGGCGCAACTGCTGGCTTTGCAGTTGCAGTCTCCTTATGAAGTAGCTATCGTAGGAAACAATTGGAAAGATAAACTTGTTGAATTTCATAAACATTATTTACCCCAATCTGTATTTCTTGGCGGAAATACAGAAGGTTCTCTCTCGCTGTTGCAAAACAAATTAATCGAGAGTAAAACAATGATCTACGTTTGTGAGAATAAGACATGCCAGCGCCCGGTAGAAGAGGTAGAAGCCGCTTTAAGACAGATACGACCACGTGAATGAAACCCATTGAATGACCAGTGGTAACATCTTTTCCTGATTCAGTCGGCTGCATCTGTTAAATGCGCCGCATAAGCTGTTGCCTTTTCTTTGCTTAATATATTGTAGGCAAATATTCCAGCCGCAACCATAAGAATAGCGCCCAATAGAAACGGAGCTCCCGGAAAATAAAGCTTAGTTGACTTAGAAGTAAAATGAGCAAAGAGTGATGTCATAATAACCGGGCTGATGATTGACGTTGCACTTATAAGACTGGTTAGCGCTCCCTGTAATTCACCTTGCTCATTAGAAGGAACATGAGCTGTAATGATTGATTGCAGAGCCGGGCCTGAAATTCCGCCAAGGCAATATGGTATCAAAAATAAAAACATCATCCACCCCTGCGTTGCAAAAGCAAACAGTACTAACCCGACCGCATACAAGCAAAATCCAACATAAATACTTTTTGTATCCCCGAGCCTGGGGTTTACAAATCGTATAAGCACTCCCTGGACAAGGCCGACAAGTAAACCGACAGCACCCAACGAAATGCCAATGAGTTTCTCACTCCAGGAAAAACGTTCAATGCCAAAGTAAGCCCAAATACTTTGTACAGATTGCCCTGCCATGTAAACTAAAAAGAATGAGATCGCAAGCGCTCCAACAGCAGGGTATTTTTTGAGTTGCTTGAAAGCGCCGAAAGGATTAGCACGTTTCCATTCAAATTTGCGCCGGTTCTCTCTTGACAAAGATTCAGGCAAAACAAAAAAGCCATAAAGAAAATTTGCAAATGTGAGCCCCGCCGCTGCCATAAAGGGAACTCTTGATCCATACTGCCCAAGCAAACCTCCAATTACAGGCCCTATAATGAATCCTAAACCAAATGCTGCTCCAACAAGTCCAAAATTTTTGGCGCGGTCCTTTGGCGCACTTATATCTGCAATATATGCGGTAGCCGTTGTAAAGCTTGCGCCTGTAATACCAGCTACAATTCTGCCAACAAAAAGCCACGCGATAGTAGGTGCAAAAGATAAAAAGATGTAATCGATCCCGAAGCCAAACAATGAAAATAAAAGAACCGGTCTTCGTCCAAATTTATCGCTCAGGTTTCCCATAACTGGCGAAAATAAAAACTGCATAATTGCATAGGCAAAAGTGAGCCAGCCGCCATACTTTGCGGCTATACTTATATTTCCATGAATCAATTCCTCGATAAGTTTTGGCAAAACCGGGATGATAATTCCAAGACCAGTTACATCAATTAGCAGCGTAAGAAAAATAAAACCAAGAGCAGCCTTGCCGTTACGTGCCATATGCAATAGATTTTTTGAAGACGAATAAAATGTGTTTTGTAAAAATTCAGATATAAAAATTAGCCACTATCAAACACAATGACTTGCCTCGTATTCTTTATATTGCAACATAACCAAAAAATGAATCATGAAAACAGCCGGATGGGTTTTAATTGTAGTCGGAATCGTAATGATTCTTATAAAAGGATTCTCGGTACCTGTGGAAAAAAAAGTTATTGATCTGGGACCTGTCGAAATAAATAAAACTGAAAATAAATGGATTGGCTGGCCTACTTATGCCGGTGGAATCCTTGCCGTTATAGGAGTTGTTTTGGTGGTCGCAGATAGAAAAAAATAATGGCTTTCAGCACCTTCAAAAAATCAAAAGCCTGGCATTATCTGCCAGGCTTTTAGTTAAAAATTATACGATTACAATAGTAATATCAGTAGCAACCCAATAACAATGATAGCACCTACAGATAAATAAATTCCGTTTTTCTTTTTTTCCTTTTTCAAATGTTTTAATTCTTTCCGTAATTCTTTTTTCTCGGATGCTGTCAAGTTGCTTCTATCCATGTTTCGAATTTCGCTGATCCTGTCAAGAACTTGCTGCGATTCGGCAGGCAGTTCAGTTCCTGGTCGGGTTACTGGCTCTCCGGCAAAGGCAGGCATAACACAAGATGTAAGCAAAGCGAAGAATAAAATTGCGATTGTTTTTTTAGGTTTCATATCAAAAGTTTTAAGTGACACAGGTATTTCCTGAATTGTAAATATAAATCTATACCGGCATCAAATTAATTTAAAACAGTTTATTTGGCATAAAAAAGCCACCGGTTAAGGCCGGTGGCTGGCGCTGCAAGCGCCCAGATTATTTTAATGAACCCGCTAGCAAATTCCCAGCGAAGCAGTCCATGATCTATCTGTAGATTGCATGAATACCTCCTTTTTATTTGATGAATAATAAAGTTA
>JBDUEG010000052.1:0-14514 GCA_040002575.1 Ginsengibacter sp. | reverse complement strand
TTTAGCGGGTGTGCGGTATTATTTGATTTAAAAAAGGTAATTGAAGCAGGAATGTTCAATGAGGATTTATTTATGTATTATGATGAGGCCGATCTTTCAATAAAGCTCAGGGAAAAAGGGTACAGGATTTTATACACACCAACGCTCTCTATATTTCATGACGTTTCATACACTACAAAAAACATAACCCATCTGAAAACTTATTACATGACGAGAAATAAGTTTATCGTATTTAATAAAAGAATGAGCTTTTATAGTAAAGCTTATTTTATTCTCTATGAGTTCGCTTACCATATTAAAAACCGGAGAGCCAAAAATGCTATTTATCATTTGAAAGGTTTTTACGATTTCTTAAAAGGCAGGAAAGGCTCTTATAAGGCGGCAGGTTCATAGTCTCACAAAAAAAATTATTACAAGCCAATGAAAAAAAGGAAGACATATCTTTTTAGTCCGTATCCAACTTCAGAAAAAAAAAATGAGTTCATAGATAATTTCTTCAATACACTGGCCGAAAAAGTTCACGTAATCAATCATGGGAAAAAACCAGGAGCAAGATCAGCGGATTTTTTAAAGTATATGTTTAAAGCTGATGTCATGATCCTTAACTGGCCTGAAGATATATTGCATTTGAGATTTGGCCTTCTTCAATTGCTTTCTTCCTTTATAACACTCACACTCTATAAAACAAGGGGTGGTAAAATTGTTTGGATTTGCCACAACAAAGATTCACATAAGAAAAAGTATAAGGGGCTCAGGAGAATGGCGCGTTCCTTTTTCACTAAGATATCAAACGTTATTATAGTCCTTTCTCACGATGCACTTAATTATTTTGTAAAAGAAAAAGGAAAAACATATTTTTTGAATCATCCCGTTTACTTGAATCCACCGCTCCTAAAAGAAGATAGTAATCTAAGCATGTGCGATGTTCTTATATGGGGAAGAATTAGTCCCTACAAAGGATTAAATGAATTCATAGGGGCATATAGAGAGAGAAACAATTCGTTTAGTGTAAATATAATAGGTCATGCAGATAAAACGTATCTGGAGACCATCACTCAAAATTCAAGAGGCTTAAACATAAATATTATTGATGAGTTTATCTCTAATAGAGAACTCGAAAATCATTTTAAAAAGTCAAAAATTATTTTATTGCCTTATGCGGATAGTGATACATTTTCATCAGGAGCACTTGTTCATTCCTTAAGTTCCAATAAAATAGTAATAGGCCCTGCCATTGGTAACTTTCTTGATTTAAACAAGCAGGAAGCTTGCCTGGTATATGAAAATTTCACAAGCTTGTTTTCTACGCTAAACTTACTTTTAAATAATCAAGTGTATTACGATTCAGAACTTGCAAGACTAAGAAAAGGGATTGTAAATTATTATAGATTGAATACCTGGGGGAAATTTATTGAAGAAATAGTGAGTATAGTTGAGAAAAAATAAGTGAGTCTTCTCTAACTTTTTTTAAGAATTTTAAAAATGAAACAATTCACTTAACAAGATTATCAAATTATCTTCACCTGCTTTTATAACCTTAACGTATAATATGGCCCTCGAAAATGCCCCTGTTTTGTTATTTGCCTACAAAAGGCCTGATGCAGTGGCATTAACTATAAACGCTCTGAAGGATAATTACCTGGCGGGGAGCACCGAGCTATTTATTTTTTCAGATGGCCCAAAAAGAGATCAGGATATTAAGAAAGTTGAAGAAGTGCGAAATTACATTGAACAAATAAGCGGATTTAAAAATATTACTATTAAAAGAGCTACCAAAAATAAAGGGCTTGCCCATTCTATCATAGATGGAGTTACTGAAATATTAGCATCATACAAAAGTTGTATTGTTCTTGAAGACGACTTGCTCACTTCGAGAAACTTTCTAAACTTCATGAACGAGTCACTTAAATATTATGAAAGCAACAAAAAGGTGTTTTCCATTTCCGGGTTCACCTTCCCTGTAGAAGTGCCCAAAGATTATAATTTCGATGGATATTTTAACCCAAGAGGTTGTTCGTGGGGCTGGGCAACGTGGGCGGATAGATGGGCAACAATCAACTGGAAATTATTAGAAAATGAACCGGAAAAATCAATTAAAAAAACCAGGTCTCTTGGTACTGATTTTCCATCGTTGATAAGAAAGCACATGGAAAAGACAATTGATTCATGGGCAATTCCATGGTGCTACTATCAATATGTAAATGAGCTGGCGACACTATACCCTGTTTTATCTAAGGCTAAGAATATTGGATTTGATCCCGACGCTACCCATACACTTAAAACAGAAAAGAGATTTGAAACTTTTTTAGATGATACCCTCACAACGGATTTTTTATTTTCTAACGATATAACCTTTGATAGTACCTTAAGTAGACAGTACACACATAAATTTTCTTACTACCAGAGATTGAAGTGGAGATTAATCTATGATCTCAAAAAATTAGTGAAGCGTTAATTAATGTTATGGACAAAAGACTTATTTGTATTGATATATCTAATGTAGTACCGGGTAAAGGCGGCACAGGAGGCGGCATATCAACCTACGCCATTAACCTGGTTAAAAACATAGACACTATACTCGATAATGACAAAAGCCTTACAGTTTATTGCATAAAAAATAGTGAATTTGCTGGTCTTTCAGAAATGCGAAACATTATTATCAAAAATGTAAAAGTCAATAACAGTAACTTTTTCCTTAGACTATTTTGGCTCCATATCAGGCTGCCTTTATTTTGCAAGCGCTACAAAATAAATTTGTTACATAGAATCGTTCCTGAGCTTCCGTTAATAAAGGTTTGCAGATATATAATTACGCTTCATGACTTTATGTTTGACTTCTATTTACAAAACCCTCCGCTAAAAAAGTACCTGACTGGTGCGAACCTTTTGAAATTTAGGTTGTTTAGTAAATTCACTAATATAGCCGTAAGTATAAGCGATGGAATCATTGTGCCTGCGGAAACTATTAAAAGCGAATTACTTAACAAATTCCGTTTTCAGAATAACAAAGTATTTGCTATTTATGAGGCTTCAGAATTTCCGGGTTATGAAATGGCTAAAAAAAAAAACGGCCTACATTAAATATTGGAGTGGTAGCCGGGTTTTATCCCCACAAAGGGCATTTCAAGGTCTTAAAGCTTGCAAGAATGTTCCTGGATCTTGGCTTTGATAATTTTAAATTTTTTTTTCGAGGCAGCCATGTTTATACTTCTTACGTTGAAGATTTAAAAAAAGAAATAGTAGAATTGGGGTTACAAAATTTTGTTGAGTTTGAACCGTTTATAAGTAAGATTACACTTGACGAAATCTATTCAAAATTTGATCTTGTAATATTACTTTCAGAATATGAGGGATTTGGATTACCGGTACTAGAAGCCCAATCATATTCCATTCCGGTGGCATGCTCAGGTATCGAAATATTTAGAGAGGTACTTCAGGAATCAGTATTTTATCTTAGTCCTGATTTTAACAGAAATGATATTGAAGATTTTGTGAAACAAATATGCAATCAGGAAATATTAGACGAAAAGATTAAGAAGGGCTTGAATAATGTAAAACGCTTTTCATGGTATGAAATGTCTCATGATACATTATCTTTATATAAATTATTTACCAAAAAGGTATAAAACTGTATTTCAGATTCACTGTGACTACGGATATTCTGTAGGAAATTTGATTATAAATTTTCGGAATAATATTTGCCAACTGATGTCTGTGTTATCATTTTTTTTATTTAACCTTAAAATGATGAATTTTTATTAACAACCATATGAATCTAAATAAGAAACAGTTATTTTCTGTAAATTATTCCATCACTGACTATGATTCGGCCTCTGACTTAATAATACAAAAGGCTAAGGCTCGTGAAAGTTTTGGTATAAGTGCCCTGGCAGTTCATGGTTTAATAGAGGGCGTAAGGAATAAAAGCTTTAGGGATTCTCTTGATAAGATAGATATGATTGTGCCAGACGGCCAGCCTATCAAATGGGCACTAAATAGTTTTTACAAGGTTGGCTTGAAGGAAAGAGTGGCCGGTCCTATTCTCACAAAACATGTTCTGGCAAAAGCCGACTATCATCGTCTAAAAGTTTACCTGTACGGTAGTAAAATTTCTACACTACAAAAGATGGAAGAGTATTTCAAAGAGCAATATCCTAATGTGGAGCTTTGTGGAATACATTCCGATAGATTTAGAGATGCTACTCCCGAAGAAGATCTGGAGGATATTAAAAAAATAAATGAAAGCGGCGCAAACCTGGTATTGGTTGGCAGAGGCTGCCCCCGGCAGGAAAAATGGGTGGCAGGCCATATATCTAAAATAAATGCTCCCATGATGGCAATCGGCGCTGCCTTTGATTTTTTAGCTGGAAATATAAAGCATGCACCACGCTGGATGCAAACCTCTGGGCTGGAATGGCTTTACAGGTTAATACAGGATCCCAAAAAACTTTGGAAAAGATATCTTACGACCAACATGTATTTTATCTATTTATTTATTCTTTGTAAGTCTGGTATCCGGAATGTACAATTTTAAAATCCCTGCATGAATATAGCTGTGATAACCGGATCAGGCGGTCTTATCGGTAGTGAATCCGTTTCATTTCTATCCAATGAGTTTGATCTCATCATTGGGGTAGATAATAATTTAAGAGCTTATTTTTTTGGCGAAAATGCTTCTACTGATTGGAATGTAGAAAGATTACAGAATCAATTTTCCAACTATAGTCATTATAACGTTGATATAAGGGATTACACGGCTCTGGAAAAAATTTTTAAAGAATATAATTCTGACATCTCACTTGTAATACACACGGCGGCACAGCCAAGTCATGACTGGGCTGCAAGGGAGCCATTAACTGACTTTACTATCAATGCGAACGGGACAATTAACATGCTTGAGCTTACAAGGCTCTATTGTCCTGAGGCAGTTTTTGTTTTTACTTCTACTAATAAAGTATATGGGGATAATCCCAATTTTCTACCATTAGTTGAACAAGAATTAAGATGGGAAATTGAAGAATCACATCCTTATTTTGAAAAAGGAATTGATGAAGCCATGAGTATTGATAATTGTAAACATTCAGTGTTTGGAGCGTCAAAAGTTGCGGCTGATGTAATGGTTCAGGAATATGGTAAGTATTTCGGAATTAAAACAGGAATTTTTAGAGGAGGCTGCCTTACCGGACCCAATCATTCCGGGGCGCAACTTCATGGTTTTCTGTCTTACCTGATGCAATGTGCTATTTCCAAAAACCACTATACTATTTTCGGGTATAAAGGAAAACAGGTAAGAGATAACATTCATAGTTTCGACCTTGTAAATATGTTTTGGCACTTTTATAAAAATCCACGGGTTGGAGAAATTTATAACGCAGGGGGAAGTAGATTTTCTAATTGTTCAATGTTGGAAGGCATAAAGCTTTGCGAAAAACTAACAGGAAATACCTTTTCTTACTCTTATTCTGAAAATAACAGAAGTGGTGACCATATCTGGTATATTAGCGATGTTTCAAAATTCAAAGCTCATTATCCTGAGTGGGATTATAAATATAACATTGAAGAAATTTTAGTAGAAATGTATGATCTGTTTATAAAAAGAAAAAGGTTGCATGAACCCGTAAGCTGACTTGATTTAAATCAACTATAACTTTCAAAACAAAAAAGCAAAAGATAATGTTTCTTTTGCTTTTTTGTTTTAGCAGTTTTCACTACTTATGAATTCGGCTTCATCTATTTATAATTTCATAAATTCTTTTGAAATTGACACATCACCTAAAATCGCTTTAATCGAATACATACCGCCATTTAGATTTGAAACATCGATGTTAACCACAGAATTTACCGAATTTTCATGACCTATTTTTACCAAACTTCCTGAGGCGGAAAATATGTAGTAACTAATATCCTGCGAATTCTGCAAGCCATTCACTTGTAAATTGATTTTATTTTTCACAGGGTTTGGAGAAATCGTTAAACCAAAGTTCGAAGAGTTTTGGAAATGAATGACTTTACTGTAGGTAAACTTTCCATCTATGTCGAATTGCTTTAGCCGGTAGTAGTTAATGGATTTGCCCGGTGTGAAGTCTGTAAAATTGTAATGCAGAATTCCCTGTGCGTTAGTTGCTTTTACTGTTCCAAGTTTGGAATAATTAAAGTCTGCAGACGCACGTTCCACTTCGAAGCGATCCGTATTACTTTCATTCGTAGTCTCCCACTGCAGGTCGATTGATTTATTTTTTACTGCGCCGTTAAAATCAAGAAAGCTCAATGGTAGCGATTTCAAAGGCGCATTCTGATTGATTAGAATTATAGATGAGTAAGGTGCAAGAACTACACTATTACTGTATAATTTATTTTTTACATCAACATATGTCCCTTGCAATAGGATTGTTTTAGGCACTTGCGAAGCGTTGTATTGAAGCATTATATATTTATCCGGATCAGTAATGGTTGAATTTGCTTCATACAATTCCACATTGTCAAGCCAGAAAGTTATTTGCGGGCAACGTGTTTCAATTATAAGACTTGCGGAAGCAGCTGCTGCTGGCAATGAAAATAAAAATTCATTTTCAGTTCTTCCCGTAGTAATCTTAAAAACCTTAGTATCAGAAAGCCTGGTATACGGAGACCCGCTCATTCTCAAATAAACACTCATTACCGTATCCTTCATTGATTGCGCACTGAATTTTAAAAGATAATTTTTCGTAGCATCAATGGCTCCTACGCCGATAATTACCTGGTAGTAACTGTTGGTTAAAGAAGTATTTGTTGCTTTGAAAGTGCCTCCATCCAGCTTGTTGCTTACCCATGTGCCTGTTGAGCTTGAATATAAACCAGTATTACCTGAATTAAAAGTACCATTTGCAAATTTGTTTGCACTAGCGGTTGTTGTTACGTATGCGGGTATTTGAATTGGAGTTTTCTTTGATGCCTTATCTAATTTGTAGGCTGCCTGCCAGCCGCCGAGATCAAAGATTTGATCGATTCGGGTACCAGCTGTATTAATGTAAGAAGCCTTGGTAACAAGATTATCATCCAAAGGACGGCAGTAATAATTGCTATCCATCACACCCAACATGTTTATATCATCGGCCATCGTGCTTACATTAGTGGCAACCTGAGTTGTAAGTTTTGAAAAAAAGATATCCTTGTTAATTATATTGTTTCTTAAAAGTGCATTCGGCATTGCATAATCGTGTACCATTATTAATTGGGTTCCGTTGTCAAAAATGGTATTATTATTCAGGGTAATGCTGAATGCATTGTGAAAAAATATGCCGCTTTTACCGCAGTTTAAAACTGTGTTCCCATCTATCAATACGTTTGATGTATTATCGTCCATATAAATTCCATTGCTTGACGATGTTCCAGGTTTGTCGGTACCTTCGGAAATACCTATCCCGTTTTTAATAATGTTACCAATCACTTTTATCCCTTTAAAAGGGATACCGGAAGTACCTATTGTATTAATACCGCCACCATCATCCTTGGTAATTGTAAAATTGGTGATGAAATTATTTTTAATAATATTTGAATCACCCGAACCAAAGCGGATAGCTGTAAAACCGGTACTGTCTATATTATTATACTCCACAAGATTATTCTGCCCATTAACTGTAATAGCCTGGTAAGTATTGTTACCACTCAATCCCATCCCTGCGATAAGCCCGGTACTTTTTATTATATTATTTTTTACGATGGAATTATTACAATTATACCCGAGGTTAATAGCGTTGTTATTAGTATTGGCGAAACTATTATTTAGTAGTATAAGTTTTTTAGTAGAGGATCCAAACACTCCATCAATACCAGAAAAAAGAAAGTCACAATTTTTAATGGTGATATTTTGAGCGTTATATAAATCTATAGCCCTTGAATTTGAACCTGTGAAAACGATGTTATCAAATACTATATTATTTTGACTGCTAACACTTACCAACACATCAACGATACTTGCATTGAAATTCACCGGCTGAGAAAATACATCCATCTTTTTCAATGATGAATTATAGAACCATTCCCCGGGAAGATCAAGTGTTTTAATGTGATTTTGTATAAAATATCCATAGTTATCATATGGAGTATAAGTAAGAGATGGGCTATAAGAAATGGTTGATCCTTTGTGTGAGCTAATAACACAACGATCAAGTATCCATCTTTTCGGCTTGATCACTACCTCGGCCCCGGTCCAGTCTGTTGAAGATGTCAATTGATTGTCAATAATAGAATTAGCACCATGCGATTCAAAAATCAGATAGCCCTTATTTACAGTAGTATTGGGAAATCTTCCCTGCCCCTGTTGTTGCCCGTTTATTGTGACCATATTTACAGTGGCACCAAGAGAAGAACTGCCACACTCATAAATGCCATTTCCTATGGAGTTCCACTTTGATAGGGTTGTGAAGCCATTGATTACAGGCTTAGCGCCTGCGCCGTAAGCGCCAAATACTACAGGTGACGTTGTAGAACCCGAAATTGTAATTATGATCCCGCCGTCAAACGTCTCTCCCCGTTTCAATAATACAGAGTCACCGAACTTAAGGCTACTCATAAAAGAATTTAGCTTAGATAATGTTTTCCAGGGTGTCGCCGGATTAGCAGCCTGTAGTGTTGACCGCGAATCATTACCGGATACTGAAGAAAAATAATAATTAGTTGCATTTACATAACTGCATAGACATACAGCCACAATTGAAAGGAAGGTTCTCATAGGATTTTATAGGGTTTTTGGATATTAAAACTGGGCTAAAATACAAGAGGGTGTTTCTAATTGCAATGGTAGTACTGCCCTATTATAATGATAGAAATTTTACGCAGTTTTTGGGTAAACCACGTTTGATCAAACGGACCTTCCTTCAGTGGTGCCCGTAAGTACGGGTAAAGAATATTGCTTGATGGAAAAAATTAGAAGTAATTCTTAAATAAATCACTTACCTGCATTCATTATTGCAGGAATTAATTTTGTTTTGTAAGAATTGCAGATGTGTAAGGTTGCAAAATGATGCTTTTTGTATAAACCTTATTTTGAGTGTCAATATAACTACCATTCAATAAGATTGTTTTTGCTGCTCTTCCTGCATTGTACTCAAAAAGAAAATGATCTTCAGGATTGGTAATCGTTGCATTTGCTTCATAAAGCTGCATATTGTCAAGCGAATAAGTAGTAGCATCGCTCAAGGTGAAAACTAAAAGTGCATTTTCCTCGTCCTGGGTTGCAGAAAATGAAACTTCATAATCCTGGGCTTTACCAGCAATAGTTTTATAAGTCGTAACAGCGAGATTTCTATAAGGCGAACCATTTTGTCTTAACAAAATGCCAATAGACTCATCGGAATCACCAGAGCCTTTCATACTGAATTTTAAGACATAATTCTTTCCGGTATTAATTGCACCCACTGGAATCGTGATATAAGAAGACAAAGTATTTGACAAAGATGTTACCTGCAAACTTCCTCCTGATAAAGTGGAGTTCTGCCAATTAACTTTGCATTTGACACCATGAACGCCTGCTATATCCGTATTAAAGTTTCCATTTAAAATTTTGTTAGATGAAACAAGGTTATTGATTTTATACGAGCTCAAACGAAATGAAGACTTTCTCGACGACGCGTCTTTCTTGTATCGCGACTTCCATCCATCCAGGTCAAAGTACTTATTTATTTTTCCACCGGTTTTGTCTACGAAAGAAGTAGATATAACAACGTTATCATCAATTGGGCGGCTATAATAGTTATCGTCAATTTTGCCAAATAGATTTATGTCATCTTCGTTCGTAAGAAATGAAGCAACAAACTGCGAAGATTCTTTTGAAAAAAATATATTGTTTTTTATTGAATTATTTCTAACAAAGCCTTTTGAGGCTGCATCTTTCTGAACAATCAATTGAGTACCGTTACTATAAAAAGTATTATTGCTTATATCAAGATCGTGACCGTTATGTAAATAAAGACCCGCTTTATTAGAGTATGCCATTGAATTTCCTGACACTTTTATGTTTGCTGAATTGTCGTCCAGATAGATACCAACAGCCTGCAAGCTTTTTTCCGAAGTGCCCTCTTGGGCTCCTATGCCATTTAAAACAATATTGTCTTGTATAACCTGGTCTCTTTTTGCATTATTTACATCACCGTTAAATGTATATATGCCCCCACCATCATCTTTTAAGAAGCAGAAATAATTAATGAAATTATTTTTTATAGTAGTTGAATTTCCTGCGAAGCGTATGCCTATATAACCTGAACTATCAACTTCATTATACTCAACAAGGTTATTGTCGCCGTTAATATTAATTCCGGAAAATGAATGAGCGCTGTTACCCGCCATACCAGGCTGAAGGCCTGTGTTCCTGATAATATTATTTCTCAATTGCGACCCATTACATAGCCCTGTTAAATCAAAGCCGTTGTTATTGGAGTTAGTTATGGTACAATTTTCTACTACCAGGTTTTGTGTATTGAAGCCATCAATAGCATCAACTCCGGAAAAATTGATCACACAATTTTTTATAGATATGTTTTTTGAATAGTAGAGATCGAACGCTTTAAGGTTCGAGCCTTCCAACTCAATATTTTGAAAAGAAATATTATCCTGCTTCCTTACGCTTATCAATGTATTCACATTACTGGCCCTTATTATAAAATTTGCCATTGATTTTTTATCAAAATATAAATTCAATGTTTTTAAGACGGGGTCATAATACCATTCACCAAACTGATCAAGAGTTTGTATGTGATTTTGAACGAAAAAGCCGAGGCCATTAGTTGGCTCGTATTGAGTTCCACTTTTATAGCGCAATGAAGAACCTGCCTGTGATATGATTTCATTCCTGTCAATTACATACCGTTTTTTTCTAACTACAAGCTCTGCATTTGTCCAGTCTACAGAAAGCGGAGCGGATGAAGTAAGGGCATCATTTCCTTCATGAGATTGAACTGGTAGCCATCCCCCGCCCTGAGCATTTCGATTTGGATATCTTCCCCTTGCGTATAAGACATCGTTAATTACAACCATGTTCAAAGCTGAATCGGCAAGTTGCTGCGAACTGGTAAAAATTCCTTTTCCTTTTTCATTCCATTTCGAAATAGTAACAAAGCCTGTGATGATGGGAAGTTTTCCTGAACCATAAGCAGATATTACAATTGGTAAACTCTCCGATCCCGATTTGGTAACTATTATAGACCCGTAAAAGGTATCTCCTCTCTTTAATAAGATAGAATCCCCTGGGGCTAATAGAGTAAAAATAGAATTTAGCTTTGAGAGGGACTTCCAGGGTGATGCAGCCTTTTGCGCCTGGCTATTCATCCGCGAATCATCGCCCATCGTTGAAGAAAAATAATAAGCTCTTGTAAAAGCTGTAGAGACCAAAGTTGTAAATACAACAGCCAAAAAATATCTCATACCACATTCTGAGTTTAGATTATGGTATGAGAGAAAATAGTATGCCTATGCTTAAAAGTCTGGGGCTTTATAAAAAATTTACCAAAAAGTTACGGTATAGCTGCAAAATCATTTTGATTCTGTGAGCTCATTCTTTCTTTGTTAAAACTGTATATCATATTCGCAGCAGTTTGCTTCACTAAAACTACCGAGGAGTATGGTGCGATTACAATGCTGTTTGTATATGTTTTGCCATATGCATCCATATATGATCCGGACAAAGCGAATGTCTTATTTGATGTGGTATTATTATACTGAAAAAATATATAGCTATCGGGATCTGTCTGAGATACCTTGGCATCGTATAATTCAATGTTGTCAAGCCAGAAATTAAGCTTTGGCGATTTGGTTTCAATAATAATGCTTGCTGCACTCGTCGAAGCAGGCGCAGTGAAAAGAAATTCGTTCTCCTTTCTCCCGATAGAAATTGGAATTATTTTAGTGTCAGATATGCGGCTATAAGGAGCACCACTAATCCTCAGGTAGGCATTTACCAGGGTGTCACGGGAAGATTTTGAACTAAATCTCAAAATATAATTTTTTGAAGAGCTGACAGATCCCACACCTATAATGACCTGGTAATTCGAAAAATCGGTAAATGTATTCGTCGCCTGGAAGCTTCCCCCGTCTAATTTATTATTGACCCAACTATATGAGGGTGTAGCATAGGATCCGGTGATGCTTGAATTATAAGTTCCATTGGAAACTTTATTACCTCCCACAAACGAACTAACTGAATATGATGGAATGTAGGTTGGAGTTTTTTCTGAAGATTTATCAAGCTTGTAAGTTGACTGCCAGCCTGCAAGATCAAGAACCCTGTCAACCCTCAATCCATTTATGACACAAGAGCTTTTCATGGTAAGATTATCATCCATAGGCCGGCAAAAATAGTTACTATCCATACTGCCCAAAAGGTTGATATCATTAGCCAGGGTGCTTACATTAGACACTATCTCAGTATCGAGCTTCGCAAAAAAGATATTATTCTTTATAACATTATTCCTCAGCAATGCGCTTGGAGTAGCAATGTCATGCACCATTGTTAATTGCGTACCATTATCATACAATAAATTGTCTTTTAAAGTAATTGCAAAAGCGTTGTGCATGAAGACACCGCTTTTCTTACAGTTAGAAACTGTATTGGAAGAAACCAGCACTCCGGATACATTATCATCTAAATAAATTCCGCTACTTGACCCTGTCCCGGGCTTATCCGTGCCTTCAGGAGCACCCAATCCATTTATCACAATGTTGCCTACTATTTGCTGACCTGAATAAGGGGTTGTTTTGGGACCAACAGAGTAGATACCGCCTCCATCATCCTTAACTAAAGTAAAGCCGTTAATGAAATTGTTCTTAATCACATTCGAACTTCCGCCGGCGAAGCGTATCGCTTCAGCTCCCGAATTTATAATGGTATTGTATTGGGCGAGATTATTATTTCCTACAATGTTTACAGCTTCGTAATTTCCGTTTCCGTTCAATCCCATGCCGGCAGTAAGGCCTGTATTAGCTATATAATTGTATAAGATTGTTGAGTTCACACAATTGTAATTCAAATCAAGGGCATTATTATTTGTGTAATTGAAATAACAATTTTTTATAGAAAGATTGGTAGTATTGGATGCGACAATAGCATCCACGCCTGAAAAAATGAAAGAGCAACTGGTAAACTGGATATTTTGAGATCCATAAAAATCAAAGGTATTTATATTACTTCCAGTAAGTTGTATTCCGGTAAAAGTTATATTGCTTTGGCCGGTAACAGTTACTAACGTACCTATAGCGCTGGCCTGAATGCTGTAAGAAGAAGGGCTTGCCGAGCCAAAGTATACACTTAACTTTTTTGTCGCAGGGTTGTAATACCATTCGCCTAGCTGGTCAAGCGTTTTTATGTGATTTTGTATAAAATATCCATAATTATCGTAAGGAATATAAGTAAGTGCGGGACTATAATTTATTGTTGACCCTGAATGTGATGTTATCTTACACCTGTCGAGAATCCACCGTTTGGTTCGAACGACAACGTCAGCACCTGTCCAGTTCACAGATGAAGTCAATTGATTATCTTTTATATAATTGGTACCATGAGATTCAAAAATCAGGTAGCCTTTATTAGAAGCAGTTATATTTGGATACCTTCCTATTGGTTGAAAACTGCCATTCAATGTAACCATATTAACTTGCGTTCCCAATGCAGAGTTATAGCATTCAAAAATTCCACCACCTACAGAAGTCCAGGTTTTAAGTGTTTGAAAGCCCGTTATTACCGGCTTATTTCCCGTGCCATAGGCAGCAAATATGATAGGTTTAGTAGTTGTACCTGATTTTGTAACGGTGATAAAGCCATAAAATACTTCGCCACTTTTAAAAAGGACTGAATCGCCGGCAGTTAAACTACTCATGAATGAATTAAGCTTTGTGAGAGTTTTCCAGGGAGTAGATTTACTTTGGGCTTGTGTGGAGGTTCTACTATCATCCCCTGATACACTTGAAAAATAATAATTTTTGGCGTTGGCAAAAAAGGTAAGTGATGTCAAAAAGAGAAAAAGCGAAAACCGGATTAATGTTTGTTTCATTCCTTAGGATTTTTCGAACAATGTGGTGTATAGCTAAAAGATTAGACTTTACAACCTATACAGAAGAATGATAAAACTATGTAAGGCGAAACTGTATATCCAGCCGGGAATGGTTCTTTAAAACTATAGCGGATTGAAAATAAGAGACACCAGATAGTTGTGGTAATTCTTAGCCGAAAATATTGAACGATTTTTTGATTATAACTTTTGTAAAACAGGTTATCGTTGGGCAAGAATTATTCCAAAATGGGGAAATCCTGCCCCGTCTAAAAATTTCAGTTAAAAACTTTTCCACATTTCCAGTCCCAACTTTATTCTTAATTTAAATTTAGAGGCACTCTTCAACTAGCCTTTGTACGTACCATAAAGAAATCATGGTCCAAATCTTCGACAAGCAATCTCTTAGTTATATGTATCGGGGATCAGACTTGAGCTGCCGTTCGCCGCGGCGAATATGAATCTCTTAATTTGTATGTATCGAGGAGCAGACTTGAAC
>JBDUEG010000051.1:0-14659 GCA_040002575.1 Ginsengibacter sp. | reverse complement strand
TTCAAATGTGTAAGGCTAAGGTTACCCTCAAGCCTGTTCTTTTCATTCTTCTCGGTATAGCTTACTTCCCCATCACTAATAACTACTTCCCCAATTGAAAGGGGAAAGGGAATGCTGCGAATCTTTTCAGTAAACAAGCCTTTTCTAATACCTTCCTGAAAGGGCGGAAGCTTATCGCGATAAACTGTCAACATTGGCTGACTAACGCTTACAGTTTTAACACTAAATGAATTTTGTTTTAAATATTTGAGCAGGTCGAAGCCATCTAACCTGGTTTTACCTGCACTGAAATTCAGGTAATCAATTTGATAAGGATTCGACGCAATGAGTGAGTCGCGGGACATAGATGGATTGTATTTAATGCCATCCATTTTTAAAAGATGAAGGCCTGTATTAAAGCTTACATTGGCAACCTGCAATAAAGATTTATTGGTAGAGTATGTTGCTGCCGACGTACTTATTTCGGCAGATTCATTGGAAGTTATTAACTGGTTTATATTATTCAGCGAATAAGACGAGAGTTTACAATTTTCAATAGAAATATCTTTCAAAAAGAGCTTGCTCTTTTTTATATCAAACGTAAAGCCATTGTTATTTTTCATATTCAATTTCGTGAGCACTGCATTCCATGTCACACTATCGCCTGTTGTTGATAAATTTATTTTCGAGAGGCTTGCATCAATTCCATTGTCAACGCTAAAAGTTTTTCCTGTTCCTGTTATTTGGACAGCCCGGCTTTTTATGTTTAAATTTTCAAGGCTAGTTCCTGCTGATGAAATTTGAATATTGTCAGCATTAATTTCACTTCCTTTTGAATAGGGTATAGAAATCTTCTTTTCTAAAGCCAATTGTAAATTGAGAGATGGCTCGTGAATCGAGATATGGTCAATCTTAATTGAGGGACTTAAGGAATTGCGTTGCGAAGCCGCTATTGGGTTGCTTTGTTTTTCAAAATCAATTACCGGCGAAACCAAAACTATATTTTTTAAACTAAGATCATTTTTGAAAAGTAAATTTAAATTGTTGGTTAGTTTTGTTGAAGGTATATCCATGACTAACGTTCCCGTATAACTCTTTTTTTCAAAATGAATGTTTTTAAATTCCTGGAAATCATCTGTAGCATCAAATTTTTCAGAATTCATTTTGATCGTAGCATTTGAAAATTCCATTTCCCTGCCATTTAATTTCAATTTATTTATTGAAATGGGACCATCATTATTTTCTTCAAAGGATGATATCTGAAGAGTTGTGACAAACGCATTACAGTTCATTCCTCCCTTACTAAAAGCAACGGCTGTATTTTTCCCCAAAACATTTTTTAAAAGGATAGATGGGTTAGCCTTATGAACTTTTCGAAGAGTTGCTGCTTTGATCTTTATGTTTCCATCAGCCCATTGCAGTCCGTCTATAACAATACCTTCACCTTTTCCCTCTGAATAAATATTGTCAATAGAAACGTCATTAAGCTTTGAATCAATTGCGCCCTGCTCATTGTTAATCGTCAATTGGTCTGCATGAACCTGGTCGTTTGTTTTGAAGGTGATATTTTTTAGCGCTGCAGTAAGCTCTCCGGCATGTAAATAACCATTTTGAAAGAAAAGCGACTCAATATCTTTTTGAAGCCTTACATGTTTGTAGTCTGAAAGATTATTTCCAAAGAGGCTAACATTAAAGCCTTGCAATTGAAGCGATTTATTTTCACCCCATTCTATATTCACATTGCCATTCACAATGTTGAGCTTGCCTATATCCATCAGGTCATCAAAATTTTGATGCGAAGTAAGAAGTAAAGATTTTTTAGAAATTTGAACGTTTGTATTCTTCTTGTAGTTTATTACCGGGTTCACCAGCATGGCTTCATCGGCCTTCAAAGTTTGCTCAAAAATCAATTGTGCCCAATCAACACCGAGAAGCTCAAAATAGGGCATAGTGTAATTCCTGTAACTCCTTATCTTGTCCTTGCTTGAAAAAGTATTGACAGAAAAATTATTGAGCAGAAGTTTATTATTTGCAAAACGAACGCTATCGAATGAATAGATACAACTACTGTCCTTGTTATAGAGCTTGTATCCTTTGATGAGCATATTAAATGCATCCATTGAAATGAGTCTTGATGAATCGGGGCTGATACGCAATTTTTTAATTTGAAAAGAGGCTCTTCCGGAGTGAATATTGGATTTCAAATTTCTTCCGGTAATGTTGAAATGAAGGTCGGCATTCATTACACCGAGAAAGCCCAGGTCTAAGTCTCCTGCAAACTCTCTTAACATCTTTTCAGGATCGGGCATGCCTCTTTTTTTGGCAGTATCAGTACCAGGCAATGCACTGTTTAGATTAAGATCGGCGATCGGATTAACGCAATAAACCGAATCAGCTTTTATACGATTCGATCTGGATAATGCATTAAAATCAACACCTATTAACGCCAGCCTTTTAAAATGAATATTATAGCTACTATGTACATTTTCGGTTGGCAACGCAATGATTGTGCAACTGTCTAATATTATATTTCTTGCCTTTTCTATAACCAGTCTCTTGAATTGTAATTGATGTATGCCATCAGTAAGTGTAATATTTTGGTTAGAAGAACTGAACAGGATATTGTTGTTATCCAGGTATGTTTTGTTCCCGTTGTGCTTATTAAGTTTTTTTAGCGAGAAATAAATGTTTGAAAATACAAGCGGTTTTTTCTCCTGGTCCGGCCTGTTATTGAGAATAAGAGTAGCATTAATTAATGAAATCGAATGCGTGTTCAAAGTAGTTATCGCATCTTCAACTGAATGATAGAGCTTACCTAATTCTAATGAAAGCGTAAGGTTGTCTTTAGGGCTGTCGGTACTGTCTTTTTGCCTGCTGAATACTTCGATAACAGGGTCATATAATTTGATCTTTCTTATTTCCAGTGCATTGTTAAAGAATGCGGAAAACAAGGAATTTGTGGTCAGTGATATTTTTTGAAAGCTTACCCGGTAGGTCACTTTGGTTTTATCGTTGGAAGTACTGGCAATTTTTGCTTTTTTGATCTTTACTTCATTTGAAAAAAAATCAAAATTAACATGGGAGACCTCAAGCTTTAATTTGCCCTGCGATCTTTTATCAACCAGGTCTGTCAAAAGCCTGTTGGCATTATGTATAAACCAGATGTACAGGCAGGTAAGTGCAATTACAAAGAGTGTAACTATAATCAAAGAAACTTTTACAAAAGTCTTTTGGAAAAATCTTTGAATTTTCGCGGCCATAAAATAAATATAGAATACTAAAGGATATAAATCTCCCTTTTCTATTTTCAAAAAAAAACATTTTTTAAAATGTTTAAGGAAATTTTGTCACATTATTATAACGACGGGAGACTTTGGCTAACGGCGTCTGAGTTTCAACTTTGCATAATTACGCTAACTTTGAAAGTAGCACATATTTACAAAAACTCAAATGGGGAAATAAAATGGCTGGAGAAATCTGCAGTCACCTGCAAGGAATAAAGGAGCTGAAATTACCAACAGAAAATGTGTGTAGTGAATGCCTGGAAGTTGGCAGCGATTGGGTTCACCTCCGCACTTGTCAAACATGCGGTGCAACCTTATGTTGCGATGATTCTATCAACAAACACATGACAAAGCATTACCACAAGACGGGTCACCCGGTGATCATCTCTGCGCAGCCCGGGGAGCGATGGATGTGGTGTTATAAAGATGAATTGTTTGTAGAGTATTAATCTCAACCTTAGTTCTAAACGATAAATACTGGAAAATATCAGTTGTTTTCAAAACTAATACTACCACTTTTCAATCATTAAGAATTGATCTCCGGAAAAGTAATCAATTAGTATAAGGGAAATAACTAGGGCACTGCTGATTATAATTAACAGGAACACAATTATTGCTTGTCTCCTTTCTTTCAGTTCATCTGCTTTTGACACATCAACATAATAGCACTTGTCATTTGTTTGAATAATAACTTTTTCTCTGACAAGCGTTCTAAAGTCCATGGATTTAATTATTCCATATTCTTCCAGCCTGATCGCATTAATGAAGGATGTTGCCCCTGCTTCTTTCAGCTTTCTAATGTGGCTGTTCTGCTTTGCTATTTTTGCTGCAATCATTCTCAATTGTTTTTAAAGCTCTATGTAGATGTAATGCCTGTTTAAGATAATGGGATATCAAAGCCTCCACAAAGCAATAAAATTTACAGATGTTTAGCATGTCAAAAACTGCTAATTATTGCCAGTGAAATGTTAAGAAGTTCCTTTCCTAAAGTTGCTTGGCTGTAGTAATATAATTTTTCTATTGTATAAGAAATGAATGAAATCGCAATAATTTACCAGGGAACATTCCATTAACAATCTCATAACTTTTTGTTTACGATGGTGACACAATACCGTAACATACCGGGGATATTTTTGCGGCTTAAATAAAAAAATTGTCAATGAAGCAATTCAACTTCCACCCCGTAAAAAGTTTAGTTCTTGCGATCTCTTTCCTCCTCTCTTTTAGTTTTTCGTTTTCCCAAAACAAAATTGAAGGCAGGATAATGGACGCTGAAACCAAGTCTCCGCTTGAAGGCGTGAGTATCTCCGTAAAAAATTCAAAGACCGGGACATCAACCAACGCTAATGGCGAGTTCCGTCTTGATGCACCATTAAACAGTAAAATTGTTGCGACGTTTGTTGGTTACGACCCTAAAGAAATTGTTGCAACTCAAAATGAAATAGCCATCGAGTTAACAACATCTGCAAAGCAATTGAATGATGTAGTGGTAACGGCTTTAGGCATAAAAAAAGACGTAAAGAAATTAGGCTATGCTGTGCAGGAAGTGAAGGGAGAAGACCTTGTAAAAGCAAGAGACCAGAATCCAATCACGGGACTAACGGGCAAGATTGCAGGATTATCGGTAGGCCCTTCTGCCGAACTTTTAAGAAAGCCGACTGTATTGTTAAGAGGAAATGAAATCACCTTATATGTTGTAGATGGCATTCCCATCACTTCAGACACCTGGAACATTAGCCCTGATGATGTTGAAACGTTCACAGTTTTAAAAGGACCGACTGCCGCAGCATTGTACGGCAGCCGTGCACAATATGGCGCTATACTTATTACTACTAAAAAAGGAAGTAAAAGGAAAGGTTTCACTGTTGAGGTTAACTCAACCAATTCTATTGACAAAGGGTTCCTCGCTTTCCCCAGGGTACAGGATGAATACGGCGGTGGTGAAAATGGCTTGTATGCATTCGGTGATGGTAAGGGAGGTGGATTAAATGACAACGACTATGATGTTTGGGGGCCTAAATTTGAAGGACAATTGATTCCGCAATACGATAGCCCGGTTGATCCCGTTACCGGCGTAAGGCAGGGAACTCCTTATGTGGCACGTGGTAAAAATAATCTTAAAAACTTTTTACGTACTGGCTTTCAAACCACTAACAATATTGCTTTAAATGCAACTGGTGAAAATTATAATCTTCGCTTTTCTTTATCGCATTCTTACCAAAGCAGCACCATACCAAATACGGATCTTAACATTACAAACTTCAACATCTATGGTTCTTTTAGTCCAAGCAAACGACTAAAGATTGAAGCGAATATTAATTATAACAGGCAATACACCGATAATTTTCCTGATGTAGATTATGGGCCTAACAGCCTTATATATAATATCGCCGTATGGACCGGTGCTGATTGGGATGTAAACGCTCCCGATATTCGCGGCATATGGCAACCGGGCAAGGTTGGAACACAATCAATTTTTGCAGAGTACCAACGTTACCACAACCCATGGTTTACTGTTTACGAATGGTTGAGAGGTCACCATAAAAGTGATATTTATGGTTATGTTACTGCCAATTATAAACTGAATGATCATCTTAATTTAACCGGCCGTACACAGGTGAGCACCTACGATCTTTTGCGTACTGAGAAGATGCCATTTTCAGCGCATCCATACAGCAGAGAGCAGGGCCTGGGAGATTACAGGGAGGATCGCCGTAATTTATTTGAGAACAATACGGAGGTAATTCTAAATTATAATTACAAAATCAAAAACTTCCTGGAATTATCAGGACTTGCCGGAGGTAACATAAGATCATTTACTTACAATTCTAATTTTACTTCTACTGATTATTTGAACGTTCCTAATGTTTATAGTTTCAGCAATTCCAGGAATCCTGTGCAGGCAAATAGTTTTGCATCTGATATGCGGGTGATAAGCGCTTACTATTCACTCGATGCCTCATTGGGTAAATTTGTTACCTTATCAACAACGGGTCGTGTCGATAAGTCTTCGGCTTTGCCAAAAGGAAACAACAGCTATTTTTATCCAAGTGTATCAGCAGCCACGGTAATATCTGACTATATAAAATTGCCTGATGTAATTTCTTTCTTTAAGCTTCGCGGCTCGTATGCTACGGTGCATGGTGATGCCACTTCTTCAACAATAGGCCTTGCTCCTTTTTCCACCATAAGTGCTTTTGGTAATACGCCATCCGGTAATTCCCTATACGATTATCCTTTGGATTATGGCAACAATTATCAATCCCCTTATGGCGGTCCGGATTATTCTTTACAAGCGTCATACTCTACAAGTAAGCCTTATAATAATCAAACAGCCGCTTACTACACAAGCAATATTTATGACCCAAATATTAAAACTTTCAATCGCAAAAATTATGAAGAGGGTTTTGATGTTCGTTTCCTTAGCAACCGCCTGGGACTTAGCGCTACAGCATTCCAATATGTAGACGGACCGAGGATTCTACAGAATCCTATTTCTTCAGCAACAGGATACGGGTACTATTATTTAAATGCGTTGATAACTAAAAAAATGGGTTACGAAGTGTCCTTAACTGGAACGCCCGTTAAAACAAAAAATATTATATGGGATGTGCTTGTTAACTGGAGTACTTACCAGGACAAATATGATCAGTTACCTCCCGGGCAGGATGTATACAATACCTTCTTTAAGAAAGGGGATCGTGTAGATAAGTTTTATACCAGTGCTTTTGTGCGGACAAAAGATGGACAAATTGTAAATGATGCTGCAGGCAAGCCGCTTAATAATCCCGTTCCACAGTTCCTCGGGTATCTTAATGCAGATTACCAATGGAGTGTTTATAATAAAGTAGCGTGGAAAAGTTTGTCTCTTGCATTCCAGTTTGATGGGAGTGTAGGCGGTGTTACGAGCGATTACATGCATAACAAGACACTGCGTGGTGGCAGGAATATTGAAACAGTGGAAGGCGCATTCGGGCTGGCCCGCTTTGATGATTATAAAAATGCAACCGATCCAACTTTTAAAGGAAGCTATGTTGGTGAAGGTGTTGTAGTGTCCAATGGAGTAGCCATCAATTATGATTCAAATACAGGTGAAATCTTAAACTATAAAGATCTTCAATTCGCACCAAATACACAGGTTACTCACGTGCAGGATTACGTCAGTAAGTATTATGGAATCAACGAAGGAAATCTAATGAGTAAAACATATGCAAAGCTTCGTGAAGTAACTATCGGGTTTGACCTGCCGTCGCAATGGCTCAACAAAAGTTTTATCAGTAAAGTGACGCTTTCACTCGTAGGAAGAAACCTTTTGTACTTCTACAAGGATAAGCGTTTTAAAGATGTAGATCTTGATCAATACAATTATTCTACGGGAGGTACTGCATTGCAATCTCCTACCACACGCCGTTTCGGCTTCAATGTTAACGTGATATTTTAAATCGAAAATATTTATCAAAATGAAAAAGATAATAAACGGATTGTTCATTGCAATGTTAGCAATGTTTGTATTGCCGTCTTGTAAAAAAAGTTTTGAAGACCTCTATCAGAATCCCAACAAACCGGTAAGTGCGCCCGCATCGCTTTTATTAAATGGTGTTTTAAATGACATGTATGATGCGCCCGCTTCCCTGTACGAAAGATGGTCACAGTACTTCGTTATCAACTATGATTACTATGGAAATAACAGGTACGATTTCGGCGAAGGCACTAACTACTATTCTACCTTAAAGAACGTGGTGAAGATGGAGGAGGAAGCAACTAAAGCGGGCCTGCCCCAGGTAAATGCATATAGTGCGCTGGGTAAGTTTTTCCGGGCTTATTTTTTTACAAAAATGAGTTTACAGGTTGGCGACATACCCATGACGGAAGCGTTAAAAGGCCTGGATAATTTTTCTCCTGTGTATGATCCGCAAAAGAAAGTATTTGAACAGGCTTTCTTATGGTTGGACAGCGCCAATAGTGAGCTGGGTTCTTTGGCTGCCTCAAATGACAACAATCTTCAGGGTGATATTTATTTCAGCAACAACCTTCCTAAATGGCAAAAAGCGGTGAATACTTTCCGCCTGCGATTGTTGATTAATCTAAGTAAAAAGATTGCCGACCCTGACTTAAACATTAAGCAACAATTTTCAAATATTGTTTCTAACGAGTCACAGTATCCCATAATGGACGGCATCAGCGATAATCTTCAATATCAATATGTTTTTCCTACTAATCTTTATCCCAACAATCCAGGCAACTTTGGCTTTGATGCATTGCGTTATAACTCTTCAGCAACGTATGTCGTGTTGCTTACACAGCTAAACGACCCGAGAGTATTTGTTACTAGCGAACCGGCAACGGCTTTGGTAAAAGGTGGCAAGAATCCAACAGCCTTCGACGCATTTATTGGTGCAAGCCCCGGCGAAGATCTTGGGGACATGTATTTAAAAACGAACAATGGCCAATATTCCTTGCTCAACCGCAAGCGTTATTATGATACCTATACGGGAGAGCCAAGCATACAAATTGGCTATCCTGAAATGCTGTTTAATATTGCCGAAGCGATTAACCGTGGTTGGATTACATCTGGCCCATTAGGCGGTGCAGAAGAATATTACAAGGCTGGAATTGAAGCATCAATGGCCTTTTATAACATTCCGTTGAGTGGTGCAATGACAGTATATTTTCTTCATCCCGGTGCAAGCCTTGGAGTGTATGATACCTATACCGTAAACGTAGACTTCAGTAGTTATTACAACCAGGCATCAGTTAAATATTCAGGCGACAATCCAGCCGGGCTTACACAATTACTGGATCAAAAATATCTTGCGCTATTCCGGCATTCCGGGCTTGAGGGATATTATCAATTCAGGAGAACCGGCGTACCTTCCTTTACAACAGGCCCGGGCACTGGCAACAGTGACAGGATAGCGGTGCGGTTTCAATATTCAGGAACAGAGAAAACAGCAAATGCTAAAAATTACCAGGATGCATTGCAATCACAATATGGCGGAAACGATGATATAAACGGTGTAATGTGGTTGCTTCAATAATCCATAGACATCTTCTTTAATTTTATTAGATTGGCGTTATATTTCATAAAAAAAACTAATAATGAGTAAAAGCATTTGTATCGTTATCCTTTCTTTTTTTATAGGTCTGCAAAGTACGCGGGCTCAACAAAAAACGGAGAACCTTGTAATCGTTACCCTGGATGGAATGAGATGGGAAGAAGTTTTTGGTGGCGCAGATTCTGCTCTTTTAAAAAACAAACAGTTTACAAGAGACAGTGCGGGTACCAGCACTAATTTTTGGGATGATGATATTGTGATTAGGAGAAAAAAGTTGTTTCCATTCTTATGGAGCACCGTGGAAAGCAGCGGCCAATTATATGGCAACAGGTGGAAAGGCAGTGATGTAAATAATGCCAACAGGTATAAGTTTTCTTATCCCGGATACAATGAAATATTTACCGGCTACCCAGATACCGCTGTGAACTCCAACGATAAAACCTGGAACAAAAACATAAATGTCCTTGAATTTATTAATCAGCAAAAAAATTATATCAACAGGGTTGCGGCTTTTTCAACATGGGATGTGTTTCCATATATTTTAAATAAACAAAGGAATGGACTTTATGTAAACAGTGATAAAGATTCATTGCCTTATACAACAGACAAGTTCAAATTAATTGATGATATACAATCGCTCACGCCAAGGCCTATAGGTGTACGTCCTGATGTGCTCACCTACATTGCTGCAAGAGAGTACATGAAACAAATGAAGCCTAAAGTTTTGTACATCGCATTTGATGAAACCGATGACCTTGCACATGCAGGCATGTATGATCAATATCTTGGAAGTGCTTATGCTGAAGACAGGATGCTTGAAGACCTTTGGAATTACATTCAATCAACGCCGCAGTACAAAAATAAAACAACCCTGATAGTTACCTGCGATCACGGAAGGGGAGATGACCCAAAAGAAAACTGGCAACATCATGGTGAAAAAATTGAAGATGCAGGGCAGATATGGATTGCAGCAATAGGGCCGGATACAAAAATCATGGGTGAAATAACAAGCAGTAAAGTTTTATACCAGCAGCAGCTTGCCGCAACTTTTGCAAAATTGCTTGGCTTCACATTTTCAGCAAACCATACCGTTGCTGAGCCGATAGCAAGTATCTATAAAAGTGAAATGACGAACGCAACAAGCAGTAAATAAATTTGAATTGCCGGATAAAATTGATTTGAGTTATAAAATTATAAATTATAAAAAATCTATTTGCTGAGGTCATGACGGAAACAGAAGCTATAAAAATTGCAGAAGATATCCTGTCTCTTTATCAGCAATACGGTAACCAGGATTACATTGGCGAACCGGTCTCACAAATTGAACACATGTGTCAATGCGCCGGGCTGGCGGAGAAAGAAGGCTATGATGAGGAAGTAATTCTTGCGGCATTTTTTCATGACTTTGGGCATTTGTGTGAACACATAATGCAGGTAGATTACATGGATGATTATGGAATTGTTGATCATGAAAAAATAGGTGCTGACTATTTGAAGAGTAAAGGGTTTTCAGATAAAATTTCCAGTCTTATTGCATCGCATGTTGAAGCAAAGCGATATCTAACCCTGGTTCATCCTGAGTATTATGACAAACTCTCTGAAGCCAGTAAAAGCACATTGAATTTCCAGGGTGGTAAGATGAATGAAGCGGAAGCGAAGCGTTTCGAAAAAGATCAGTGGTTCCCGCTGTACCTCACTTTACGTGGATGGGATGAGAAAGCGAAAGAAGAAAATGTGCCACTGCCAGATCTTAACCGGTATCGTGCAATGATGATACATCATTTAACAAAATAAAAAATAACCAATGAGTATTAAGCTGGTTGTGTTTGATATTGCAGGAACTACTGTATCTGACAAAGGGAATATTAATGATGTTTTCAGGGATGCATTTTCAAATGCCGGCTTAACGGTAGAGCCTGCCGATGTAGATGCTGTTATGGGATACAGGAAAAAGGAAGCTATAGAAATTGTTGTAAAAAAGTACAAGCCCGGCTCAGAAAAAGATGGTGGCTACATCGATGCAATTCATAACGACTTCACAGAACAAATGGTGAGCTTTTATGAAAATGATGAAGCACTTACGCCTTTGCCCTTTGCTGAAAAAGTTTTCAAAGAGCTGCATAGTAATCAAATAAAAGTCGCATTGAATACAGGATTTACCAGAGCTATCACTACACCTATATTAAAGCGTTTAGGCTGGGACAAGGCTTCCTTCATTGATGATGTAATTTGTAGCGATGAAGTTCCTGAGGGTCGTCCACACCCATATATGATTCAACAATTGATGAGGAACCTCCACATAAGCAGCGCAGAAGACGTAGTAAAGGTCGGTGATACGAAAGTAGATATTGAAGAAGGTAAAAACGCGGGCTGCTGGATTGTTGTGGCAGTAACAACCGGCGCTTACTCTAAAGAAAGCCTTATCAAATACCAGCCTGATTACATTCTTGACTCCCTGGAAAGTTTGCCTTCTCTAATTATGTAAAGTGCGGGCTATCTCAATCAATACCCGGCAGATTAAATACCGCGACACATGGGTTGCCGTGTTTGCGGCCATTGTCACATTCTTAACGTATGCTTCAGTGTATGCGTTTAGAAAACCCCTTACCGTTGGAAGTTTCAGCCATGCCCCTCTGATTTTAGGAATGGAATACAAAGATGCGCTGGTAATCAGCCAGGTGCTTGGCTACATGTTGAGTAAATTTTATGGAATAAAATTTATAGCTGAGCTAAAGCGTATAGGAAGGGGTAAAATTATATTGTTGCTGGTCGGCATCGCGTGGCTGGCTCTACTGCTTTTTGCTGTAGTACCTCCACCATTCAATATTATCTTTTTATTTGTTAATGGCTTTCCTCTTGGGCTTCTCTGGGGAATCGTTTTTACTTTTGTAGAAGGGCGAAAAGCAACAGACTTCATTGGGGCAAGCCTGGCCGTTAGTTTCATTTTTTCATCTGGTTTTGTCAAGTCTGTTGCAAAGTACCTGCAGGTTGATTTTAATGTTACAGATTGGTGGCTGCCATTTGTTACAGGCCTTGTTTTTATTATACCACTATTGTTTTTTGTTTATTTGTTAGAAAGAATCCCAGCACCATCTGTTGAAGATATTGAAAGCCGCATCTTACGACTTCCAATGACAAGACAAGACCGAAAAAAATTCTTTTCCGAGTTTCGTTATGGACTGGTAACTCTTATCATATTGTATGTTTTCCTCACGATGTTCCGTGATATCCGGGATAACTTCGCAGCAGACATCTGGAAAGAATTAGGATTCGGAAATCAGCCATCGGTTTTTACTGCAACAGAGATACCAATAACTATAATTGTTTTGGTCCTTATAGGCAGCATGATTCTCATTCGCAATAATAAAAAAGCTTTCCTGATCACACACATAATAATAGTTGCAGGATTTATGATTGCCGGCATTAGTTCCTTTATGTTTATACATCATACTATTTCCCCGTTTTTATGGATGACGCTTGTGGGCCTTGGATTGTATATGGGTTATATTCCCTTCAATTGCATTTTATTCGAGAGGCTTATTGCAACCTTCAGGGTACGCGGTAACGTTGGCTTTCTTATGTACATCTCTGATTCGTTCGGCTACCTTGGAAGCGTTATTGTTATTGTGGGTAAATCGGTGTTCAGCAGTAAACTGCAATGGGCAACTGTATATTGCAACGGCGTAATGTATTTATCAATTGCCGGAGTGGGAGGGACTTTATTGGCGTTGAAATATTTTAAAGAAAAGTATAAAAGTGAGAAATCGGTGTTTGTAAAAAATGAGGGAAAAGAAGACGTTCCCATATTTCATGGAATCTGATTTCTTTTCCTTAATAAATTTCCTATGGATTAATCAGCAGAAAGATTATGAAACAGTCAGCAATTGTTATTGGTGCCGGAATAGTTGGATTAGCGACGGCCCGTGCGCTATCTCTTAAGGAATTTGATGTTACGGTAATCGAAAGATCTCGCCAGGCGTCCGGAGCATCCGTAAGAAATTTTGGAATGATATGGCCTATCGGTCAGCCAGATGGTATCATGTATAATCGTGCCATTCGCAGCAGGAACATTTGGGAAGAAATCGCTGAAGAGGCCGGATTCTGGAAAGACCCTTGTGGTAGTATTCATTTGGCATATCATGAAGATGAATGGAACGTGTTGCAGGAACTTAACGAGGTCTTTCACAACAGCGGCCGGCCTGTTCATCTTAAAACAAAATCAGAGATAATTGAGAAAATAAATGGAGTGAATCCGCAAAACTTATTAGGCGGTTTGTTCAGTGAATCGGAATTAATCATTGATCCCAGGGAAGCCATTTCGCTACTGCCTTCTTATTTATCAGCGAAACACAATGTCCATTTTATCTGGAACAAAAATGTAAGTGCAGTTGAAACGCACAAAGTGTGGATGGGCGAAGAGTTTATGCAGGCCGATATCGTTTGCATTTGTTCCGGTGCCGATTTCGAAACCTTATACCCCGAAAGATTTATAGAATTAAAAATTACCAAATGCAAATTGCAGATGTTACGATTTGTAAACAGCGAGACAAACTTCAGAGTGGGAACTTCATTGTGTGGCGGCTTATCTCTTATCCATTATGAAAGTTTTAAAGCTGCACCATCGTTGGCTTTGCTTAAAGCAAGGTATCAAAATGAACTTGCTGAATATTTAAAGCTTGGTATTCATGTGATGGTTTCCCAAAACGGAAAGGGAGAACTTACGGTTGGTGATTCACATGAGTATGGCCATTCATTTTCACCCTTTGATGAGGCTCATATCAACAATCTTATCCTGGACTATCTTAAAACGTTTGCTCTCGCCGATCAATGGAGCCTCGTTCAATCATGGCATGGCATCTATCCGAAAATGCTCAATGGCAAAACAGATGTTTTTATAAAAGCCGAAGATGGCGTATACATAATAAATGGACTTGGCGGCGCCGGTATGACATTGTCTTTTGGATTCGCAGAAGAAATAGTTGATGGGATTACGTAATATTTTACCATAGCACGTTTGCTATCTTATCGCCTTTCATCATAAAACATTCACGAGCAAAAAATAAGCATTCGAAAATGAAGTGAAACTCCTGAGCTTGTAAGAAGATAATTTATACAGCTTCTAACTGATGTTGGTGAAGCAGTGCTGCTAAGCCATCAGCACAAACACCAGACATCGACGGCTTCTTTTAGTTTAGCAAACGGCTTATAGGAAATACCAGCAAGGGATAGAAAATTTTGAAATAAAAAGGCAGGCATATTGCCTGCCTTTTGTAATTGATTATACTGCCATTTTTCTGCATTCTTCAGCACATTGTTTACATGCCTCTGCACATTCCTTGC
>JBDUEG010000050.1:0-14827 GCA_040002575.1 Ginsengibacter sp. | reverse complement strand
AAGACTATCGATAAGATTGATCAGATAAAAAGTAACTAAGCGGCAAGTAAGAATTCTAAGATGTCCTTTATTTGCATCTTAAACTTACAATAGTATAAAAGTCCTATAATTTATATTATGTTAAATAAGAGTTTAATCCCCCCTTAGATTGTATCCATCACCCCCAACAAAAAACCCGAAATAAATCCGGGCCTTTTCTCATGTATGTTTAATAAAAATTATCAGTTCGCAAACTTCGTATCAGCCGTATCATACTTATCCTGGTACACTTTCACTTTATCATTTTGATTAGAACTTTGATAAATTTTTTGCATCAAATCGGTTATCGATTTGTAACGCGATTTATCACTCTTCTTATGATCTGTTTCTAATGTTGTAAGTGCTTTTTCTCCATAAGGAACCGCCTTATTGAAATTCACTTTTGATTGGGCATTTATATCTGCTTTCCTTTTTACATCATCAGGCTTAGGGCCTTTTACTTTATTGGCAGAGTCTCTCAATTCTATACCGAGGTTGTAATAATATTGTGCATACAGCCAGTTATTGTTTACATCATTGGGATTGATTTTGTAAGCCGCTTCCACCTGGTCTCCAAGAGTTTTGAGCAGTCCTTCCTTATTAGCCACCACTGTTCCTTCGTCGCTGTTGTACAGGTAACCGAAGATGTCGTTGGCATAATTAAAATGGTATGAAAGGCTGTCAGGGTATTTCCCAACAAGTTCATCATACTTTGAGAACAAAGCAGGGCTATTTTTTTTCTCCCTGTAATAATCCATTTCAACTAATGTATAATATTCATCACCGGGGAAAAGCTTTCTTCCCTGGTCAGCATATTTTTTCATGTTAGCCTCATCTTTGGCTTCTTTGTAATGCAGTGTGAGCCATTGATACGGAATTTGAAAACCTGCATTATTGCCTTCAGATGTGCCATTGATATTTGCATTAGCAAGCATTGAAAAATAGGTCATAGCAGCCTCATCTTTTTTTGCATTAAGCGCTGCCTTTCCAATATTTAAAACCAGCGTCGTGTCAACGTCTCCCATTTTAGCATAATTCTTTTTAAGGATGTACTTACCAACTTCATTTGCTTTTATAAACTGGTTCATAGCATCTTCATAGCCCGCTTTACTCCCGGCAGCGGCAGCATCATTAAAGGATTTCGCTCCCTGCGCATAATAGGCGCTATACAAATTGATGAGTGCTGAATATTTATCCGTTGCAGCCATCAGGGTAACCTTCACATTTGTTGTATCATCCAACGCCTTCTTCACCGAAGTAAAAGCTTCGTCAAGTGCACTTCCGGTAACTAAAGATTTGTATTGAGCCGATGAATCAATTGCCTCATAAACTTTCGCTTTTAGATAAAGCGCTTCCCCGTTCGAAGGTTCTTTCGCAAGTATGCCATCTACTTCAGTTTTGGCTTTATCCAATTGTTTATCGGCAAGATATTTTTGAGCCTTTTTCATATCCTGCGCAAAAGCAAAAGATATAAATGATGTTAGTAATAAAGAAAAGATTATTTTTTTCATTTGTTTTTATTTATTGATTTTCAATATCATTTGTTGAGTCATCTGTATTTTTGGCTTCATCGTCGTCTTCAGTGGTTTCGTCGGTTGGCTGGGTTGCTATATTTTCAGGATTTTCGCTTACTTCTACAATCTTGTCTACGCCTTCCTCCTCCTCATGTTCAGATAATTTGGTGATCGCTGCAATCTCATCTCCTTCATCAAGCTTTATAAGTTTTACCCCTTGTGTAGCTCTGCCGGCCTCACGTATGTTAGCGATAGAGGTGCGAATCGTAACCCCCGATTTACAGGTAATCATAAGGTCCTCTTTTTCGTTCACAGATATAAGGCCGATTAAAGAACCTGTTTTTTCTGTAACGTTAATTGTCTTTACACCTTTGCCACCTCTATTGGTGATCCTGTATTCTTCAACGGCTGTTCTTTTTCCAAAACCTTTTGCACTCACTACAAGAACACTTACATCCGGGTCATCACTATTAACACAAATCATACCAACCACTTCATCAGTATCTTCATCTACCGAAATACCCGAAACCCCTATGGCGCCTCTTCCTGTAGGCCGAACCTTTGTCTCAGGAAAACGAATGGCCCTGCCTCCCTTTACCGCCATCATTATCTGTTTAGTGCCATCAGTAAGGCAAGCTTCCAACAGTTGGTCTCCTTCATTTATAGTTATTGCATTTACTCCGTTTTGTCTTGGTCTTGAAAATTCTGCAACGCTTGTTTTTTTAATGATGCCTTTTCTTGTACACAACACAATGTAATTGTTGTTAATGTATTGCTCGTCCTGGAGGTCCTTAATATCAATGATTGCCCTTACTCTATCGTCAGCGGGAATTTGCATTAGATTTTGCAATGCCCTGCCCTTGCTTTGTTTATCGCCTTCAGTAATCTCGTAAACTTTTAGCCAGAAGCATCTTCCCTTCTCAGTAAAAAATAAAAGTGTATGGTGTGTAGATGCAACAAAGAGATGCTCTATGTAATCTTCCTGCCGGGTGCTGCTCCCCTTAGCGCCTCTACCACCACGGCGTTGCTGCCGGTACTCTGTAGCCGAAGTTCTTTTTATATAACCAAGATTTGAAATTGTGACAACTACATCCTCTTCTTCAATAAGATCCTGCATGCTTATCTCGTTGGCAAGATAGGTGATCTCTGTTTTTCTTGCATCACCGAATCTTTGCTTTATCTCCGCTAATTCATCTTTAATGATCTGAAAGCGCAAACCTTCATTAGCAAGTATTTCTTTGAGATGAGCAATTAATATCATTATTTCTGCATGCTCATCTTTGATTTTGTCCCTCTCCATTCCGGTAAGGCGCTGTAACCTTAACTCCAACACGGCCTTGGCCTGGATCTCGCTCATCTGAAACTTTTCGATCAACCCTTCTTTTGCAACATCAGGCGTTGCAGAATTTCTGATAAGAGTAATCACTTCATCAAGATGATCCAATGCGATAAGATAACCCTCTAATATGTGAGCTCTTTCTTCGGCTTTTTTTAATTCAAATTTTGTTCTTCTGACGATAACTTCATGGCGGAACTCGACAAACTCACGAATGAGGTCCTTTACGTTCAGAATTTTAGGCCTTCCTTTTACAAGGGCAACATTGTTTATTCCAAATGATGTTTGTAATTCACTATGCTTATAGAGATGGTTGATGACAACCTGCGCTATTACATCTTTTTTTAGCTCGACAACAATACGGGTACCTTCTTTATTGTTGCTTTCATTATTTACATCAGAAACGCCTTCGATTATTTTATCATTAATCAGGTGCCCGATCTTTTCAGTAAGTGCGTCCCTGTTCACCTGGTAGGGAACTTCTGTTATCACTATTTTTTCCCTGCCATTTTTCCCTGTTTCCACCGTTACCCTTCCTCTCAGCACTACCCTGCCCCTGCCTGTATGTAGCCCAGCCTTTACCCCTTCATAGCCATGAATAATCCCACCGGTTGGAAAGTCGGGAGCTTTGACAATTTTTATAAGATCGTCTATTGTGATTTCCTTATTATCGATGTATGCGGTGCAGCCGTCTATAACTTCAGTCAGGTTATGCGGCAGCATATTAGTTGCCATTCCCACTGCAATGCCACTGGAACCGTTTAAAAGTAATTGAGGAATGCGGGTTGGCAATACCGTTGGTTCCTTTGTAGAGTCATCATAATTAAGCTGAAAGTCGATAGTATCTTTCTCGATATCATCAAGCATCGTTTCCGCCATTCGCTCCAGGCGTACTTCGGTATAACGCATTGCTGCAGGGCTGTCGCCATCCTGGCTTCCAAAGTTACCTTGCCCATCCACCAATGTATAACGCATGCTCCAATCCTGCGCCATCCGCACCATGGTATCGTAGATGGATGCATCACCATGGGGATGATATTTACCCATAACATCTCCGACAATACGGGCGGATTTTTTATAAGGCCTGTTGTAAAAATTTCCCATCTCATACATGCCATACAAAATGCGCCGGTGAACAGGCTTTAATCCATCTCTCGCATCAGGCAAAGCCCTTCCTACAATCACGCTCATTGAATAGTCAATGTAGGCGGATTTCATTTGCTCTTCAATATTTACAGGAATTATTCTCCCTCTTCCGCGGCCGTTTTCCGGCAATTGATCTTCAGTATTTTCCATAATTTTTTACTATCGGCAAATATACTTTTTTCAAGGCTGTTTTCCCTAAGAAAACAGAAGAATCAAAGGCAATTTTGTTACCACTATTTTTACGAATGTGGAAAAGAAAAAGGGTATACAAAAAACATCGTGTCAAAGACTAAAGCGGTCAATTATTTCTTTTCTTTGTCCCGTTGGCTCTTGTTTGTTCAAAAGAATATAATTGACTATATACATGATGTATTATTTTTCCTGCGGGTTGCAAAAGATTGAATTTTTCCTGAGAAAAACATTTATTCAGACATAAAAAAATTACATGAATTCTATTTTGATTTTTGGTGCCGGCAAGTCTGCAACCTTTCTTATTGAGTATGTAAGCAGATGCTGCGACGAAAAGAATTGGAAGCTTTTGCTATGTGATACTAACCTGGCATTGGCACAATCAAAAATTGCCGGTAGCAAAAATGCAAAAGCCATTGCTGCGGATGTAAGTGATGATAGTGAAAGAGCATTCTTAATACAACAAGCTCACGTTGTAATTTCGATGCTGCCTCCTCATTTACATTTTTTAGTTGCGAAAGACTGCATTCAGTATTCAAAACATCTTTTGACCGCTTCCTATATTGATGACCCGATAAGATCTTTAAAGGATGAGATCGAAAAAAAGAAGCTATTGTTTTTATGCGAGATGGGGCTTGACCCCGGCATAGATCATATGAGCGCAATGAAAATTATTGATAAGATAAAAAAAGACGGAGGAGAGATCACTTCTTTTAAATCTCATTGCGGAGGTTTGGTGGCTCCTGAGAACGATGATAATCCCTGGCATTATAAAGTAACATGGAATCCGGGAAATATAGTGATGGCAGGCTCATCAGGCGCTGTCTATAAAATAAACGGGGAAACACTGGAGCTTCCTTACACAGAAGTTTTTAATAATTGTAATGAGGTAGATGTTCCCGGACTCTTTAAGCTGGCGTGGTATGCAAACCGCGATTCGCTTTCTTACATTGATAAGTATCGACTGGAAGGTGTTGATACTTTCATCAGGACCACCTTAAGGTTTTCATCATTCTGCAGGGGATGGAATAAGATTGTAAACATCGGGCTTACCTCTCTGGATGACTTTGAAGAAATAAAAAATTGCAAAACCTATTTACATTGGTTTGATAAAAAAATAAGTAGCTCTGCTTATTCAGATGTCCATAGCCAACCCGGTATCGAAAACAAATTTTTTGATGTCGAATTTTCTGAGCAGCTTGATTATTTTGGCATTCGCCACGACACACCAATCGGTTTTGAATTTACCTGCTCCGCAGCGATCATGCAGCGCATCCTCGAAACAAAACTTGTAATACATGCTCATGAAAAAGATATGATCGTAATGCTTCATGAAATTGGGTACAAATTAGATGGAGCCTATAAAACTATCGTAAGCAGCTTAATTGTAAAGGGCGTTGACCAGGTACATACCGCGATGGCAAAAACTGTAGGCTTACCATTAGGCATAGCCGCAAAATTGATAATGGAAGGTAGGATTAATCTGACGGGGCTTCACATACCTGTTATTCCTGAAATATATGAACCCGTACTTGCAGAGCTTGAAAAAAATGATATCAAATTTCAAGAAACGCAAAATTCTTTAAAATAAAATACCGTTGGCAAAACCAACGGCATTTTATATGTATAACAATTCAGTTTAAAAGTTATTGATTAGCCTGCTTCTTAGCTTCTTCTTTCATTTGGTCGTTTGCAGTAATTAAGAATTCGACCCTGCGATTTTGAGCCATGCCTTCATCAGTGTCATTAGTGTAAGCAGGTGCAGACTCACCGTATCCCTTTGTCGTAATACGTGATGCAACAATGCCCTGGGCTTTAAGATAATCAGCGACAATAGCTGCTCTTCTTTCTGATAAACCCATATTATATTCATCACTACCTCTTGGGTCAGTATGTCCCTGAACTTCAATATTCGTATTCGGGTACTTATTTAGTACCGTTACAAGGTTGTTGAGATTTGTTTTTGCCGCATCTCCCAAATCAGATTTTGAAAAGGCAAAAAGAATCTTTTCATTAAATTCTACTTTGATACCTTCTTCTACCCTTTCAACTTTTGCTCCCGGTATGTCATTCTGTATTTCTTCGGCCTGCTTATCCATATTACGGCCGATAATTGCCCCGGCACTTCCGCCAATAACGGCACCCAGGATAGTTCCTAACGTTTTATTACCAGCAGCTTTGCCAATGATAGCGCCACCTATTGCACCTGCAGTCCCACCAATTGCAGCACCTTTCTGGGATTTAGTTGTGTTACAGCCAGTAACAATAATTGCGCAAATGGGTAGTGCAAAAAGTAAATTTTTTAAAAATTTCATTATATTTTTTTTAGTACTCCACCTCAATTTCAAACATTGTACCAAAGAAAATATGAACAAAATAGAAACTGATAGCTAAGGCCTTATCCATAATCCGAAAAATAATCCATCTCCTTTGAAAGATCAATATGTGGATTATCTCTGTAAATCTTCTCAGCTATCTCATATTGAGCCTGCATGAATTTTCCATGAGCAATGGTTTCTTTTTGAAACGGCTTGTGATTCATTGCGCTTAATAAGGTTTTTAGCTCTTTTATTAATTTTTTTGAAGATTGATCAAGGTATGTATCGCAAAATTTTTCCAATACATAGTTCACCGCTATTTCATTTGGATGCATCATATCACTTTTGTAAAATCTATAATCACGCAACACATCAATGACTAACTCGTAAGCCGGGAAATAAAAAACATTTTCAATCTCTTCCGAAACAGAATGCGCCAATTCAATCAGTCGTGCCTTGCTCCTGTTATTTTCAATGATACCATCCTTTATATGACGGACAGGGCTAATGGTTAAAATAATTTTAATGCCGGGATTAAAGACCTTTATGTTTTGAATCGCATGTGAGATCTCGCTCTTAGTATCTTCGATTACTGCCAGCTTCTTATCGAATAAAGACGCAGGTGCTTTGTGGCAATTAGCCACGTACTCATGAGTTTCCTTTAATTGATAACTGTAAGAAGAGCCTAAAGTAATAATAAGCCATGATGCATTTTGCAAAAAGGCATTTGCCTTTGATTGCGACTCGTTTATAGTAGCAAGAACTTCATCTTTCTTTATTCCTGAGAAAAACGAATGATGTTGCCAGCTATGCCAAAGCTCATCCTGTAAGAAAAGATTTTGTGCGACGTAATGCTTGTTCTCTATATAGGAGTTGAGTGCATAAGCTATACTCCTTGCATCGTATAAAATGCCATTTGGATTTTTTAAGACATCGAACTTGAGACTTTTAAGATTGTTGTAAATCTCTTCGGTAAAGCATGATCCTATAAAAAAGATTTTCTGATGATAAGAAATTTTATCCTGCGCTGGCGTTATCTGAAAGGGTAAAATAAATTCCATAGACAAGCAATTAAGAAATAAAAATTTCTGAAGCAAAGCGGCTGCACTCTGCCAACGCATTCATGTCAAGATTTTGAAGATAGCCAAGACTTCTAAAATATGGAATCATTAACTCGGAATCCATGTTACCAACCAGTTCGTCATTTGCCATGGGGCAGCCGCCAATACCTTTTAGAGCGCCATCAAAACGAGTGCAGCCCTGCTCTAAAGCTGCATCAAGTTTTTGCTGCCAGAGTGAACTTGTTGAATGAAGATGTACGCCGGTTTCAATACCAGGGAAAGCCTCAATTACTTTTTTTACTAAAGAAGATACCTGGGCGGGAGAAGCCACTCCCACTGTATCCGCAAGAGAGATAATTTCAATACCCTCTCCTACTAATTTATCGATCAATTGCAAAACGATTTCCTCTTTGTAATCATCGCCATATGGGTTTCCGAAAGCCATGGAAATATAAACGATGGCCTTCTTTTTATTTTTGTCACAAATAGTTTTTATCTCTTTTACTATACCCAACGATTGCTCGATAGAGCTATTAGTATTTCTTAATTGAAATGTGGGAGAAATGGAAAACGGAAAGCCCAGGTAGCTTATCGTTTCAAATTCCGCAGCCTCCGTTGCTCCTCTCACATTTGCAACGATAGCTAATAGTTTGGTCTTACTATTTTCTATTGATAATTGGGTTATGACTTCTTTCGTATCTGCCATTTGAGGAATTGCTTTCGCAGAAACAAAGCTTCCAAAATCAAGCGTGTCAAAGCCAACCTTCAATAACTTATTTATATAGGTGATTTTTTTTTCAGTGGAAATAAAATGTTTCCATCCCTGCATAGCATCACGGGGGCATTCAATAAGATGAATTTTCGATTTTATTAAAGACAAAGTTTATTCTTTCGTGCAAAGATAAAGTCTTTGATAGCGCAATCCGGGGAATAGAAACACCTGTGACATCATTAATTTTATTGAGAAAAATTTTCGCTTAGAAATAATAACTAAGCCCCGCATTTTTCCTCTCGTTAATATTAGAGCGGATTTTATTGAAGAATATGCGCCGGTCTTTTTCTCCAACTACACTTATGAGCGTTGATTTATGAAGTATGTTTTGAAAATATGAATAAGTATATTCAGCAAAGGCAGCGTCGCTTGTGTTCATATAATTTAGAAAAGTATGTACAAGAAAAACCGTCTTTTTCCCATTCAGCATAGCGAGGTATGTGTTATCACCAACGCTGAATTCGTTGATATACAAATTGAGTGAAGCTCCCTGCCTGGGGCCTTTTCCGGCCTGGTTAATTTTATAGCCAGCTTCCGCCTGTAATTCCACATGGTCAATTGATCTTTCAAGACAATCGTAAATCTTCAGGACATCTTCTTTAGAGGCAAATACATTTGTTTCTATGTAGTATTCTATTTGCCTCAGCGTAGTATTTACATTTTCGATATTCCAGATTTCGGTAGAAGGTATTTGATTATATGTCGCAAGAATTTTCTCACCAGTCTTCATTAAATTCTCCGTCATTGTCGATGGATTGAAAACAGCTTTATTATAATCAGGATAATGAAGGATTGTCTTCATCCAGAAAAAATATTTAAAGGCTGCCAGTTCAGGAAAATTATAATAATGATGGAGAGGGACGTCCTTGGATAAAATCAACACTTCCTTTTTCTCAAAAGAATTAATTACCTCATGCTGGCGCAGAAAATCCTGCAGGTATAATTCAAAATTGAAATTTTGGGAGTGAGCCAGCTTCCCCGAAAACACCACAGAGTCTGAGTTAAGGTGTAATAACTGATCAAGCGAAACCTTATATTTTATACATAACTTTTTGACTTCTTCTAAGGAGATTGGCTTTTCACCTCTTATCCTGCGATAGGCGCTATCATTACTTATTTCCAGGGTTTCTGCTATTTCATCTACAAAGGAAATATGCGGAGGCATTAGCCCTTTAATGTGATTAAAAAATAACAGCTGTGCACCTGATGATTCCATAAAAGATTTTGGTAAAAAAGAATAGTGGCATCAAAAGGTTTGGTAAAAATTGCAAAAAAAAATGATAACTGCCAAATTATTAGAGGAATTATTTATAGGGTTAAAAAATAATTGAAGATGAAATAAAATTTACTTAGCAAAAAGATACGACGCCAAAACACAATTAGCATTTGTTTCATGCCGGTAGTAGTTTCAAATAAGTCGCAAACTCATCATGCATATAGATACAATCTTTTATCACGCAACACCCGTGCTACTGGTATTGAATCCTTTGTCATGATTAAAAGGAGCAACCATTACAATAAAATTATGGTGGTAAGCCGCTAAGCCTGTCGAAAAATTAACTCTAACGGTATACCCTACCCATATAACTATTTTAGTATGTGATTTATGAATGATAATTACCTTATATTTAAAAAATATGCCTTTCATAGACCAGGTACTTCAGGAGCCTTCTTACGGTTGGAAAAATAAAAACGGTGAACTGATAAAGCCTTCATTAAAACGATTGTACACCGAAGCTTTCTCGCGGGTTAATATTTTCGCAGACAAAAAAAATTGGCTACCCCTCATGAGCTGGCTGATGGCCATTTGTATGCTTCCGTTTTTTTTTGTGTTTATGACCCGTTATTTCTCCATACCATTATTGCTTATGTTCATTCTGTATAGCGTGATACTTATGAGTATACACAGTACTCTTTGGTTTCATCGCTTTTGCACGCATAAAGCTTATACATTTAGTCATCCGGTCTGGCGTTTTATTGTTCAGAATCTTGCCATCAAAACATTTCCAGAGGAGCTATATGTGGTATCGCATCATGTACACCATGTAAAATCAGACTTGCCCGGTGATCCATACAATGCACAGGCGGGCATTATGTATTGCATGCTGGCGGATATAAACCACCAAAGCATAGCAAAAAATTTATCGTGCAAGGATTACGATAAAGCAGCTCATTTTATAAGACATACAGGTACACCCGTTAATAGTTATGAGAAATACAAAAAATGGGGATCGATAGTTTGTCCACTGTATTTTATTTCTTTATGGTTATGTAACTGGGCGTTTTGGTATGGCGCATTTTATTTGCTCGGTGGCCATGGGCTTGCATGTGCCATGTTTGGAGCAGCTATGTTCTGGATGATTCTCGTGCGTACTTTCAATTATACAGGACATGGCAAAGGCGGGGTAAAACACAAAGAAGGCATTGATTACGATCGAAGAAATCTCTCCATCAATCAAACACGTACCGGATTTTTCTCAGGTGAGTGGCATAATAATCATCACCTATATCCGGCAAGTGCCCGCACCGGCTTTCTTCCCTACCAGCTTGACCTGGCGTGGGTATATATTTATATGATGTATAAGATTGGTATAGTTTCATCGTATCACGATTCAAAAAAAGATTTCCTTCGCAAACACATAAAGCCTGAAACTGATGGTAGCAAAGCGGGAGATGGTCTCGTTCCTGCTGACGTGCGTGAACGTTGAACTTATTAAGAGAATATAACTATGCGTTTTTTTTGAAAGGAGCTTAATTTAATTCATTCTCTGTTTCATCGCTTCATATAAAATCATCCCTGCCGCTACTGAAACATTCAATGACTCAAAATCATTTTTCATTGGTATGCTAAATTTTTGATCGCATGCTTTATATAATGATGGTTGAATTCCTTTGTCTTCACTCCCAAGAATTATAGCAGAAGGTTCTTTAAAGTCTATTTGAAAAATATTTTCCGCTGATTTCATTTCGCTTGCAAAAATTTTTATACCATTCAGCCGTAATTCATCTATGGCATTATGCAGGCTTTTAACCCTGCAAACAGTTAAATGTTCGAGCGCACCTGCAGAAGTTGTAATGGCATCTTCGTTCAAAGCCCCCACTCCTTTTTCAGGAATAACAATTGCATGAACCCCGCAGCAGTATGCAGTTCTGGCCAATGCCCCGATATTTCTTATATCAGTAATGCCATCAAGTAACAGAAATAAAGGAGTTTCTCCACTATCAACCACAAGTGAAATAACATCCTGTAATTCCTGGTATCGAACCTTTGATTTTACGGCAATACAACCCTTATGATTTTCGATATTGAAATTTCTTAGCTTTTCGAATGGTACTTTATTTACAGGAGTTCCGGTTTTTTCGGCAATCATTCTTAGTTCATCAGCCTCCGGCGAATTTACAGTTGCAAGTAAGTAAATCCTTTCCAACTGTTGCCCGGCATTCAATGCTTCAATCACTGAAGGAATGCCAGAGATCAAAAGATTTTTCTTAGGGCGATGTTGTTGAATGAAAGGTTTATTATTTGGTCGCATTATTCAAATTTACTTATAAGTTTTTTCCATGAAAAAAGCCCCCGGTCATGGAGGCTTTTCAAATTGCTAAATAATTATTTTATACCAAATTCCTTTTTTACTTTATCAACATAGTCAAGTTTTTCCCAGGTAAACAATTCAACTTTTACCACTTTATCTTTTGCATTTGGCAGTTTAAACGATTTTGTAACCACTTCATTTTTCCGGCCCATATGTCCATATGCTGCAGTTTCACTATAAATAGGATTGCGGAGTTTTAGGCGTTGTTCAATGAAATAGGGACGCATATCAAATATGCCTTTCAATTTATCAGCGATAGCACCATCATTGATTTGCAGTTTAGAAGTGCCATAAGTATTTACATTGATACTGGTAGGTTCTGCAACTCCAATTGCATACGAAACCTGCACCAGCGCTTCATCACAAACACCTGCGGCCACAAGATTTTTTGCGATATGCCTCGTCGCATATGCAGCACTGCGATCAACCTTACTTGGGTCTTTACCGCTAAACGCCCCGCCACCATGTGCTCCTTTTCCACCATAAGTATCTACAATAATTTTTCTCCCGGTTAACCCTGTGTCTCCATGAGGGCCGCCAATAACAAACTTACCGGTAGGATTGATATGGTATTTTATTTTATCGTTGAAGAAGTGTGCATACTCGGGGTATTTCTTCTTCATACGTGGCACTAAGATCTTTTTTATATCACCAGATATTTTTTTCAGCATTTTTTGTTCTTCTCCAAAGTCGTCATGTTGTGTAGAAATAACAATTGCATCAATCCGTTGCGGCCGCCCATCATCGCCATATTCCAGCGTAACCTGGCTTTTAGCATCGGGGCGCAAGTACTTAATTTCCTTACACTCTCTTCTTAAAGCAGCAAGTTCAATTAAAATGCTATGGGCAATATCAAGCGCAAGCGGCATGTAATTTTCTGTTTCATTCGTTGCGTAGCCAAACATCATTCCCTGGTCTCCGGCTCCCTGCTCTTCTTTCTTTTGCCTGTCAACGCCCTGGTTAATATCGGCAGATTGCTCATGTATTGCAGAGAAAATGCCGCATGAATTTGCCTCAAACATGTATTCACTTTTGGTATAGCCTATCTTCCTTATTACATCACGTGTAATCTCCTGTACATCCAGGTAAGCCTTGGACTTCACTTCACCTGCAAGAACTACCTGCCCGGTTGTAACTAAGGTTTCGCAGGCAACTTTACTCTGCGGATCGAAAGCAAGGAAGTTGTCAATAAGTGCATCACTTATCTGGTCAGCAACTTTATCGGGATGTCCTTCACTCACTGATTCGGATGTAAATAAATAGGGCATGTTTGTTTTATTTTTTGAGGGGCAAAATTATGGTTTAGGCGTGATGGAACAAAATGGAATTTAAACCGTGTAGCATTAAAGTAACAAGGTGGCTTTTAGAGAACAGAGTATATGACGTGCAACCTGATTCTTTGCGGAGAAGCACTGTTAGTGCCATACAGTTTCACACGCCCTTCAGCGATGTTGTTTATCACGAGATTGAAAGCTGCAACTCCCACGTTACACCTGTCAATATAAGCAGTGGGATTAAATATATTGTAAGGCGCTCTAAGTCTTAAAACAGCATTATTGCTGCCTTTAGTAACGATGGTTTGTACATACCTGGAAATATTAAAAACATATTTGCTTATTGGATTGCCCTGGAAGTCAACGGCAGCAATACTTGCACCACCGAAGGTGCTAAAGTTAGGTTGCTGGCCTATATAGGTGAAGTCACACGGAATTGGGATATACCTATCCTTAGTAGAGGTGTCCTTTGTATCTAAGTAAAGCAACCTGGGAGGCACTAAAAAATTGTCAGCTGGCGAATATACCTGCTCAGCTATAAGTTCTGCCCTATGAATCACACGGTTGGATAAACCTGTAAGCCCCGGTATTGTAAGCTCAGTATAACTTCCCGGAGACTCTTGAATATAAACGAAATCATTTCCTTGTGCCGGGTGTGAGACATTGCTTGTTATTTCTGACGTGCCTCTTTCCCTTGTTATAGAGTTTGAATGTCCGGATAGTTGCGTCAAAGGAAAATCATAAACAGGTGTATCCTTTACAACTTTATTAGAGTGGGTGTAGATGGAAAGCCGGGAAGATATATCTGTTATATCAAAATAAGTAAGTGCATTACCACCAAATGACTGATCAGCAATTATTGCGAATCCTTTTAGATATTGTTTAAATGCAGAATCACTTTTCAATACCGCAGTGTCCAGAAGTCCGCGTACGAATGCTGTATCGATCTTGATACGCAACTGGTTAATTGTGTTTTCACGGACTGCGTGTACGGAATCATCAAGGTCTTTAGGCGTAAATAATTTTTCACCAAGAAGATTAAGATATTCATAAGGTAAAACATCGCATGTTGTATAGGTGGAATCGAGCTTAAATGGACTGGCTATACTATATACCTGAACCTTTTGGGGGATGGTGCTATCGCCATATGTATGAGAATAATGGAGTACTAAAAATGCTGAATCAAGTGTTAGCGAATCAGCAAAAGTACTGGGAAAAATCTGTGGCTTGAATTCAACATATATGTTGGCAAAAGTTTTACCAAAGTAGGGATCATTATCTATCACGCCAAGTGCGTGCAAATCAGTTGGAAGCATCGAATCGCATTCTGATGAAACTCCATCAAAATTATTAGCAATGATGTCAATTGTAGTGTCAAATGTATTTATGTTATCAACAACAGGAATCAAGCCCTGCCCGAGTTCTGTAGAATCGATCTTCGTGCAACTCCAACCTAAAAAAAGTAAAAATAATATTCCTGGCAGTACAGATTTGATTGGGCACTTAAACACGTAGAGAGTTGGTTTGTAATTATAAAATGTATGGGCAATATTTATCTGTCCGCAAGGTCGGCATACAATTGTAAATAGTCTGTTAAATCTGACTC
>JBDUEG010000049.1:0-14845 GCA_040002575.1 Ginsengibacter sp. | reverse complement strand
TTCTGAAAGAAAAGGTTGGGATGGAAGCGTTAAGGGTAGTGGTAAAAATGATTCAGAAAAAGGAATACAGGAAAACGGAATTAATAAAAATAAAGTAGTGGTAAAAGGTTGGGATCCGGAAAAGAAAATTTCAGGAGATGTATTGAATAATCAAAAAGCAACAGTAAATACAACTCGTTCTAATATTAAGCACGTAAGTCGCATTCACTGTACTGATGGAATTTGCGTGGTGGAATGTATCGCAGAAATTGGCGGTGTAGATTACGATGCAGTTATAACAGGAGAATTTAGGCAACTCCAGGATAGTAAAAAGAGTGTACTAAGTGTTATAAGATAATTACTACTTAAAATTTCAAAAAGAAATAGCATCATTTCGATGCTCACGGTGCCGCAGAGCCGAATGTAATTCTAATTTTACAGTGCATATCATTTTCTCTTAACTTTGACCATAAAATAATATATGGGCAAGTTTAATGAAAGCATTACAGCCGCTCATGCTGACTTTGTAGAAAAGCAACACATTTTTTTTGTAGCCACGGCTCCTCTGAGTGCACAAGGAAGAATTAATCTTTCGCCAAAAGGACTCGACTGTTTCAAGATTCTATCTGCTAACCAGGTGGCCTACATGGATCTTGTAAGCAGCGGTAACGAAACGTCAGCGCATACATTGGAGAATGGACGCATTACAATTATGTTTTGTTCCTTTGAAGGGCCACCGAATATATTAAGGCTGTATGGCAAAGGATTTACGGTGCTTCCGGATTCGGAAGACTGGAAAATGTACGCCATGCATTTTAAAATATATCCGAGTACAAGGCAAATTATTGTTGCTAATATTGACCTTGTGCAAACATCTTGTGGCTTTGGTGTTCCCCTGTTTGATTATGCCGGTGAACGCGATATACATTTCGATTGGGCCGCGAAGAAAGGACAGCAAGGCCTCCAGGAATATATACTGGAAAAAAATCTTGAAAGCCTGGACGGGTTACCAACTAACTTAGGATTGAAAATTGATAATGGCAGTGATTAAATTTCAATTAAACGTTTTCCGTTTATAAAACACGCTCTTAAATAGGCGCCTCATCTTTTTATTTTCCTTCTGCATATTTTTTAAAGTTATCTAAGATAGCCTGCCATCCGCCACGCTGCACTTCAATTGAATTCGTACTTTCAGCTTCAAAGATTTCTGTCACATTGGTTTTATCTCCATCGGCCTTGAAATAAACTTGTACTTTTCTGCCATCGCCCATAGTATACTCAATATATTCATGCAGAGTGATCACATCGTTTACTCCATTGAAATCAAATCCTACACTGCCATCCTTAGCTTCCATCCTGGTTGAGAATTTTCCACCAGGGTGAAAGTCATTCTCGGCATGCGGAGTATGCCAGTCGTCAGATGCATTGCTCCAGTGGATGATATGCTCCGGCTTACTCCAGTAATCCCAAACCTTTTCGACAGGCGCACTTATAGTATTTTCTATTTTAATGGATATTCTGTTCTGTGTTGACATGTTGCTTACAATTTTACTTATGACAATTTTAAATTTACGCTGCAAACATCTGTGAATTTTTTAAAATTATTGGTTTGCGGTGCGACATTTAAGAGCTTATTTAAGACAAGTATTATTTTGATCTATCTGGCAGCATAAAAAGCTGGTTGGCGTGATTGATCGTAGGGAAGAATACACGGGAAGCGCCTTTAATATAGCATCTATTCAAAACGAAAGTGACTCGTGCTGACGTGGTGAATGGGAAAAGAACTACAATCTAAAGAACACCTTTTTCCTGTAGAGAAAATAGCACATACCCCACTCAAGGGCAAATATGAAAAGGGAAGTAATTATCAGCTTAGGCATTTCGGGCGTTGATATGAAACTCAGTAATCCATTTGATATAACACTAGCCCACTCATTGAACCACCGGCTGCCTACGATCTCAAAAAACAAATAAATAAATAATGAATTCATGCCTACGATGGTAAAGAAGGAAAGATTTTTTTTATGATCTTTTATGTCTATCCACCAATAAATTAGTGCGAGTGCAAGTAAGCACCAACCCAGTGATGCAAGTGTAAAAGAAGAGGTGGCAATTTTTTTAATGATAGGTGTAACATTTGACATATCTAAAAGGAAGCCTGCAATTAAAGTAATTACTCCCCAAACAATTAACCATTTCACCTTACGGGTTCTCAACAATAATTTACCAGCTACGGCTCCTGCGATAGTGTGAACAGCCGTGGGAATGCAGTTTATTGCCACCCATCCACTCACATTTATTTTGTTCATCAGTACATGATCCATGTAATTACCAAAGTTATGCTGGTTAACAAAGGGCTGGCTAAAGCCTGGTACATTTGTAAACCTGTACAGCACTTCAGTAAGCAGCAACAGCAGAACGCATACTATAATTTGAGACGTATAATTCCACCGAAAAATTAAGAAGGCAACTAAAGTAGTAAACGATAACTGGGTAAGCACATCCCATAATTCGAAAGATATATGGTCACCTCTTACGGCATAGTCCAGCACGCCCCAGGAAAAAAGAAGTAAGCTTCTTTTCAATACCTTTTTAAAAGACTGATTCCAGGTAACGCCCTTAAGCCGTTGCTTTTCCAATGACAAAGCCATTGCAGTTCCTGCGATAAACATAAAGCCCGGCTGTATTAAATCCCAGAAGTGAAGGCCGTGCCATGGATGATGGAAAAACTGGTGCATGAAGAAAATAAAGAATGAACCTTCCGATGCTTTTTCAAGATGTTCGTACAGGCCTGTACTTTCTAATGCAAGTAATACCATGATCAACCCCCGCATAAAGTCAAGTGATACTAAACGGTTTGAGCTGTCTGGTATTTGTTCCGTAGTTGTCAAACTGAATGACTTATTTAAATTTATTTTTATGTTCAGGTATTAATCACATGATGTTTTGAAGCTGGACATATTGCAGCAACATAATTGTTTTAGCATCTTTAATCTCTCCACTTTCCACCATATTTATTGCTTCCTGAAAATTAATTTCCATCACTTCAATATTTTCATGCTCATGTGCAACACCACCGCCATCATTTACTTTCATGTCGCTTGAGTATGCTGCAATAAAAAGGTAAAGGATTTCTGTTACGGACCCAGGTGACATATAAGTTTCAAATACCTTTTTTATCGTGCCTATTTTGTAACCGGTTTCTTCTTCAGTCTCTCTCTTTATTCCTTCTTCAGGAGATTCATCATCAAGCAGGCCAGCGCACACCTCAATGAGCATACCTGTTTTATTTCCATTTAGATAAGTAGGTATCCTGAATTGCCTGGTGAGAATTACGTTTTGCAATTCTTTATTATAAAGGAGAACTGCCGCACCATTACCCCTGTCATAGATCTCCCTTTTCTGTGTTTCCCATTTTCCATTGCCTGTTGAGTAATCGTATGTAACTCTTTTTAGCTTTCCCCAATTATCAAAAAGTACTTCTGTTTCTACATTCTTTATTTCGTAATTCATGCTCTATAATTTTACTTTCGCAATGCACAATATTACGCAGCTATCCGAAGAATACAATAAAAGCTCTTAAACGACCTGACGATGTTTAGGTTAATTAAAAAAGAAAGTAAAGCTAATTAAACAGTGTGCACTGTACTGTTAGTTAGATTTACTTTTGCTGACCTAAATCATTTGTAAATAAGTAATCAACATGAGAATAATATTTTTTGTCTTTGCATTATCACTATTTTTTTCGCAAACCTTCTCACAACAGAAACAAACACGACTTATTATTCGTGGCGATGATATGGGTTACAGTCACTCCGGTAACCTGGCATTAATTAAATGTTATAAAGATGGTATTGAAAAATCAATTGAAATAATAGCGCCTTCTCCGTGGTTTCCCGAAGCGGTAAAATTGCTTAAAGAAAATCCTGGAATTGATGTGGGTATTCATTTGGCAATTACCAGTGAATGGGAAAATATAAAATGGCGGCCATTGACAGATTGTGCAAGCCTCAAGGATAGCAATGGTTATTTTTTCCCGATGGTATTTCCTAATAAAAATTATCCCGGCAAATCTATAAAAGAGAATGCCTGGAAGATCGATGATATTGAAAAGGAATTTCGTGCACAGATAGAAATGGTGATCAAAAATATTCCGCGTGTCAGCCATATATCGTCGCACATGGGTTGTACAGATATCTCTCCTGAAGTAAAGGCACTCACGAAAAAACTTGCTATGGAATACCACATTGATATTGATTTAGATTCTTATCAAGTGAAATATATTGGTTACGACGGTGCACATAAAACTTCTGCAGAAAAAATGGATAGCTTTATCAAAATGCTTGCTAAGATGCAGCCTGGTAATACTTACCTTTTTGTTGACCATCCTGGCTTAGAAAACGAAGAGTTGAAAGCCGTTTATCATATTGGATATGAGAATGTGGCTGAAGACAGGCAGGGCGTCACTGATCTATTCACCAACAAAAAAGTGAAAGTGATTTTAAAGCAGAAAGGAATCATTTTATTGAGTTATAAAGATCTTCTGCAAGAAAAAAGATAGATCAACCAATTAAAATCATTCAACTTTTAATCGTAAATATTTTGTGTTTCACGGCATTTGTCCTCAACAATATTTATGTGAATCTGCGGCCATATAAACATCCTTACTTTTGCATTCATGAAAAATAGAATTAATGTTGAAAGCATACTTTCAAGATTGGATATAAAGGAACTTAATGAAATGCAAATAGCATCCGTTGAGGCTAATAAAAAGAATGCTGACGTGATCCTGCTTTCTGCAACGGGCTCTGGGAAAACAATAGCATTTTTATTACCCATGCTTGAGCTGTTGGATGACAATAATAAAAATACCCAGGCGCTTATTATAGTTCCTTCCCGTGAACTGGCGATACAAATCGAGCAAGTTTTCAAAAGTATGGGCACGGGCCATAAAGTCACAAGCTGTTATGGCGGGCATAAGAGAGAGACAGAAGAAAACAATCTTATACAGCCACCGGCGCTTATTATTGGAACGCCTGGCCGGCTTGCCGATCATATAAGGAGAGGCAATATTACTTTGGACTCTATTGAGTTATTGGTGCTTGATGAATTTGATAAGTCACTGGAGTTGGGATTTTTGGATGAAATGTCTTTCATCGTTAGTTCATTAAAGCATTTGAAGAAAAGGATCCTGACATCGGCGACAGAGGCGGTAGAAGTTCCTGCCTTCATTCGTCTAAATAACCCGGAGCGTTTAAATTTTTTAACCGAAGGTGAAACAGAAGGCCTTGCTGTGAAAACTGTTTTATCTCCGGATAAAGACAAAACTGAAACACTTTTCAAACTGTTATGTTTTCTTGGCAACAGGTCTTCTATTATATTTTGCAATCATAGAGAATCGGTTGAACGTACAAGTGCACTACTTTCTGAAAAGGGAATTAATAATGAATTCTATCATGGAGGAATGGAACAACAGGAGAGAGACAGCGCATTGGTTAAATTCAGGAATGGTACAACCAATTTTTTAATAACGACCGACCTCGCATCGCGTGGATTGGATATTCCTCACATTCGTTATATAATTCACTATCACTTACCACATACTGAAGATGCTTTTACACATCGTAATGGGAGAACGGCAAGGATGGAGGCAAGTGGCACCGCAATTTTAATATTAAGTGATGAGGAACAATTGCCATCTTATATCAATACGAATGTTGAACAAATAGTGCTTCCTGAAAGTGATACACTTCCTGAAAAACCAAAGTGGTCAACATTATTTATCGCGGCGGGAAAAAAAGATAAAGTGAACAAGATTGACATTGTAGGCTTCCTTTCACATAAGGCCCAGTTGAAGAAAGAAGATATTGGGCTGATAGAAGTAAAAGATTTTTTTTCGTTTGTTGCCATTCGAAAAATAAAAATGGGTTCAGCTCTTCAGCTTATTAAAAAAGAAAAAATAAAAAACAAAAAAGTGAAGATTGAAATTGCTAAATAGTATTGCTCATTTATAAATGAAACGTTTGCTTCATTGCTTTAAGCATACCGGGTGTTGACCACTGGCCCGGAACAATCATCCGGCGTACTGTGTATAGCGGTTCGGTAGAATCTCTTTTACTTGATAATATAAATGCCATTTTGTAGCCCCTGCTTTTCAATTCAGGTATTGCAGCCTGGTTCCACAATCCAAACGGGTATGCAAAATATTTTACCGGTTTCCCTGTAATAGTTTCAATTTGTTTTGTTGGCTTTACGAGTTGTGTGTCCCAGTCAGCCCCCTGGTATTTGGTAACCATGTGATGATCCCAGGTATGCGCTTCAACTACATTTCCGCTATCGGCAAGTTGCTTCAGTTGTTCTTTGCTCATATAACGTGGACGGTTAATGGAAATAGTCATAATGAAATACACGCCCTTAAAGCCGAACTTCTGCATTTCAGTTTCGCCGATGCTGAATTGCTCTTCGTCAGTGTCGTCGAACGTAAGCATAACCGGCTTCGATGGTATTGGCCCATCATGCACCAGGTATTCATAGAGCTGATCTGGTAATATCGTTTGATATCCGCTGTCTTTTAAAGCTTTCATTTGCTCAGCAAACTGAGCCGGTGAAACAGAATAACTTTTCATGCTCTCACTTTGTCCTGCCTTTGGTTCTCTTATGTGATGATAACATAACACAGGCACTTCTTTCTTTGAAAGAATAGTAGCAACATCAGCAACCGGCTTTGTACTATTTATCGCAACACTATTAGATGTGGCTTTAGTAGAATCTTGTACTGACGCCGTTTTAACTATATCAGAAGAGCAGGCAGCCAATAATATTGAGGCTGATAAAAAAGCAGTAATAGAGGTTTTCATTTAATGAACTCGTGTTATTGGTATTGAATGTATATTGGCTTAGGCGTAAACTTCAAAAGTTCCTGCGGAGTATATAACTGATCGACGCCCGTTTTGGTATCATTTTTATAAAATAATTTAAAGCCGGTAAACTGAACAGGCTCTTTGTAGATATACCGTAGATAACTTGATCTTTTTAAAATTTTATCTCCCCATCCATCCATGTCCATCACTACCTGCACTTCGGGCACGTTTTTTATATCCTGGTACCCGCGTATCATTCCTTGTGTAAAACGATGGACTACTAAAATCTTGGGAGGCAAATTATTTTTTCTTACAAGACTTGCAAGGAAATCAATCGCATCATTTACATCTTCAGCATTAAAACTTCCGATCTTACTTCCTGGCACTTCGCCATTTTTTAGTGAAAATTCAGGATCTATTCCGAGATGAACATCCGGCATCTTTAAATAAGTTTCCAACGCAGGCACTTCGTCTTTTACAAAACTATGCCCAACCTGTATGTCAAGAAAAACCAACCCGTTGATCTGCTTTGCCCAGTTTACAATTGTATCAATCTGATGGAAAGGCATACGCATACGGTGCTTACCATCTTTGCCGGGAGCGCCCTGTGCGGTTACGGCTACATAATGCAAAGCAGGTATTACGGGCAAGGTTGTATCAGCGGCTTGCCATTTCGCAACTTCACCTTTTAGCTTATTGAGCATTGAGTCCCTCGGAAGCTCCCCGAGAATTCCCATTTTTTTAGAATAGAGATTTCCGTAAAATGCCACGATCCGGTGATAGGGCAAAACTGCTCCAGGCAAAGGATACACAATTTTTGTTGGCCATAAACCTGTTGTATCGTTATTGCTCAATGTCTTTAGCAGGTTAGTGTATTCAGCAGAATCAATCGGCTTTTTATCATAAGCAGTTTTTTCTTTTGCCTGTTGAGCCTGAGTTGTTGAATCACCGGTGGCTTTATCACCTACTGATTGAGCGCTGTTACAACCAGTGCAGACAAAGAAGAAAATGATGACAAGGCGGAAGGGGGTAGTGCTAAAGTTTTTTCTCATAAAGAGGCGAAGATATTTCAATTTGAAAAAGATTTTGGAAATAAAAATATTATAGGTGCCTGAATCAAAATTCATAAAAATAGAAAGGAAGAATTTCGCTTTATAAACGGACAATTAATTAAAATCTTGTATGATGACGCTTTAATTTTTTGCAGTTGCAATACGCCTGTAGCCAGGAGTTTTAGTGAATTTTAATAGATTCATTTCAATCAGTCAGTCCGCATTTTATCATGAAGTCATTCGTAAATACTTTTTGTACTTCCTCACTCAGTAATGATTTTCTACATGCTTTCCATTTTGTCAAATTATCTCCATACATTTTTTGCAGAAGCTCCGGAGTAAGATTAAAGTTGATCTTCCCCCAATGTAATGTGTATGGAATGGACAACTCTTCAAGCCGGTCCCAAACCTTTTTGAAGAAAGTTCGTGATAATTGCGAGTCCACGCCATCCAGTTCGAGGATGCAGGTTTTGTCAAAATGCGTAAAGCCAAGTAAGGCCTTCGTTCCTTTTACATAGCGCAATGCAAGTGCCCCGGGGAAAGGATTTTCTTTATTGATCTTAACTATTTCTTCCACCACTGTACTTGCATTGGAAGTATGAATCCCTATGGCAGCACTCCCGGCCTTTCCCCTGAACTTTGTATTGCTGAATGTTTCTCCCAGAGTTCCGGTCATGGCTTCAGTTGATTTAAATGCAAGAGGGAACAATTTATTCACAAGCCCTGGCACCAGCATGGAAGAAAGCCCGGGGCCAAGGTGATCTATTATTGTTTGTACCACGCCCAACAGGTCATCACCATAAGTAAAGCCTTTATCGTCCCTTGGTATTTTCGTGTAGTCGTCTCTGTAGGCGGTCTTATACATTGTTTTGAAAAACACCCCTTTTGCAGGATTGCCCTGCTCGAACATTTGCGGGTTTACCAATATTTCAAAATGATATAATTTCTTTTCCGGTGCGTCAGGCGGTGCAGGCAGCCGGTTTAAAATATTTGTAAAATCAAGCTGGTTCATCGCAGGCTTCAGATCATCATCATATACTATATCGCCGGCCCGATACTGCTCCAATAGAAATATGGGCTCTGTTTCTATAAGTATTCCATGTATAAAGCCGAAACTGCCAAAGCCCACGACCGCTGCATTAAACATATCGTCGCTCCTTATGCGCTCGGCACCAAGCCAGTTTATAAATTCTTCAGATGCTACAGGATCTGACTCCCGTTCTATCCATACATGCCTGTCAGGGCTTACCACTAAATGCAATCCAACAATAGAATCGTGTACGGCACCTACATTAAATGCAGAACCGTGGGTGCCCGTGGAAGTACAACCTGCAATCGTTTGTCCGTTGCTGGCGCCTGATGCTCTTAAGGATCTTTTTGGATTGGAATTTAATTCCAGCTTTTCATTCACATCAAGCACACTCATTCCACATTCAACAAAAAAAAGATCCCCTGAATTTTTACCCTTTTGCAAATACTCCGGTGCGATGAACGAATTTTTAAGATTATAGGAAAGCCGGAGCGCTTTCGTATCTACGAGGCCGCCTTCACATACTGCTACTTCAGAAAAGGACCAGCCATTTCCCAACGCACGCATCTGAATATTGTTGTCAATAGCATATTGAATGAGCCATTGAAAGTTTTTTGTTGTATCGCGATAAGGGTTAGAAGATTGAGCAGGTATTCTTAATTTGAAAGAAGCATTCTCTTTGAAAGTATGTACAAAGTTTTGATGCCCGTTTTCCCATTTTGTTATGGGCAATCTTTCAATGCCGTCTGGGAGTTTAGTTATTGTTGCCATAAGCGATTTTTTGATCAATGACCCAATGAATCAGTGGGAGGACTATAGGGTGCGCAACACCATTCAAGTCTTTGAGGCATCACGATACCAAGTGTTACAACTGATATCAATGCAAAGCCGAGATTATTTTTCACAGTTACTTTGTTCATATGATTAAATCGTGAATCACAATTTGGATTTATATCTTTTGGCTGTACAAGGCCCCAGGCAAATGACCAGGTAGTTTTTTTATTAAGTGGATTGTTAGCGAATGTATCGCAATCGTATTTTGAAACAATGTGCGTAGTAGTGCAGGAAGTAAAAAAGCAGGAAGAAATACATGTCAAAGTAAGAATCATATATTTTGCCGCATAGTTTTTTGTAACCATCTTAAATAATTTTATTGATTTATCAGCACAAAAAAGGCGGGCAGGAATTAATGTTTAAAATACTGCAAAGAATTTATTAGTACAAAGTTTTCAGGGATATTTTCTTGTAAGCTTATTTGCAGGCTGTTTTTAAGAAAGGTCTTTGTTCGTAAAATTTAAGTTGAGAAATATTTTTAAATCTCGCAGTATCATTTATCATGTCAATATCTCCGAAGCCTTCAAAAAGTGAGTCACCATTGATTTTAAAAACTACCTGCCTTACGGATGTCATGCCTTCTGACTGGAAAGTATAGTCTGCAATCACAAGACTATCCTGGACCGTACCGTCTATTGTGCCTCTGTTATGATCCTTCTCATATAGATTATAAGTAAGATCGCCTGAAACTTTATCACCGGAAATATTAAGTTTCAGTAACGCGGAATCTTTTTTTAGGACATAACTATAACATCCCGATATGCCTTCGGGCATTTGAATGTTTTTTGGTTTAGTCGCAGGTGTGTCTTCAGTAGCCTTTGTTACTGAACTTTCTGAATCATTCGAATTACAACTGACGATTGAAATAACAAAAAAGAACAAAATATTTTTCATGATAAAGAAACTTATGGCAAGATTTAATGAGTTAAGAGAAATAAGTGGTAATACTAAACCTGATAGATGGCTTTCTTAATTCTGTTTCATGAGCGATGTTTGGAATACATCTAAATAAATTGCTAAGAATTAATATAGCTATCGAGATGCCTGATCGTCTGTTGTTGTTTCAATATTGTTTCTTTTACAACATCAGTTATGGAAATAATACCCTTGAGTTCGTCTTTTACGAAAACAGGCAAGTATCGTATTTTGCTATCGGTCATGAGCTCCATGCAGTGCTCCACCGTATCCTCAGGTTTTATATGCGGCAGGTCGGCGGTCATAATCTCACTTACTTTTGTATTTGTAGAATTCTTTCCTTTTAATATTACTTTACGTGAGTAATCTCTTTCCGTAATAATCCCCATGTATTTATTGTTCTCCATTACAAGTACAGAGCCTATATTATTTTCTGCCATTACTTTCAATGCATCAATTACCGGAGTATCAGGACTAACTGAGATAGCGTTGCTGCCCTTACGCGAAAGGATGTCTGAAACATGATTCATAATAAAGATTTTTGAAAAGTAATTTACGACAAATATTTAAAACGCTTTTATAGCACCAGGAGCTCTCATCAACTCTATTGATTTGCTACCTTAAGTTTTACAACCATACCTCATACCTATTATTGATAGTCCTCCTGGTTTTCAAAAAGATATTAACGGTTACCAGCGCTTGCAAATGAAGTGTGCCAAAATTTGAAAATTTCAATATTAAATATTATTTTCGTGGCAATACAATAATTACCCCGATCCTCTCCCTGTCAAAATAAAATTTTTTCCAGATCCTTTCGAAATACTTCTTTTAAATCACATTTAAAAATTTAAACTGTAAGTATGAAAAAAATCTTTTACAAAACAGAAGTTGCAGACACATTAGTAGCTATCGGAATTATAACCGGCTTCTATGGTCTGATGGCTATCATCGCTTTACTTTTTGGAATGTAGTTTTTAATTACATTACACACACTTTCTTATGGCACGGCTGCAAGCTGTGCCATTTTGCTTTACAACATCTAACTAAATGCGTAAACTAAAAAGATATTTTCTTTAGTTTTTTCACTTGAAATTCAGGTTCCTTTTGCCTGACAAATGCTAATAGAATTGCATTCTTATATTTGCAAATACGGAAACCTGGTTCCAATTCCTAAGCTAATTCTAAAATCTTATCATGAAAAAATACGTAGTTTTTTTAATGGCAACTCTTTGTTTCCAACTGTCCTCTGCTCAAATACAGACTTCAGATTTCGTAACCTTAACTGAACCAGGAAGTGTTCTTGGTACAGCGGGAACTACATTCCAAAAAAATACCTTCCACCAATTTGGCTTACATAGTCGGCATTTTAAAAATCCGGTATTGGGAATTCCGGTCGGTGAGAAGGCACCGCAGGATATTGCTAATTCTCCCTATAAAACAAGCCTGGTAAAAGATGGGCTGGTTCTTACAGGTGCTGTCGGGGTTACATTGCTTGGGTATGAATTAATTAAAAATAAAAGTGACTTAACGTCGGCAGAACTAGCCAACAAAACAAAAGACAAGCTCCCCTTTTTTGATCGTGGCGCTGCGGGAAATTATTCTGACCAGGCGAATAAGGACAGCTATATTCTTTTTGACGCGTCCTATGCATTACCATTTGTTGCTGCTTTAATCGATAAGAATGAAAGGGCTAAATTTGGACAAGTAGCTGTATTGTATTTGGAAACGATTGCTATCACAGGTTCAATGTATACGCTTTCCGCAGGCCTGGTATATAGGAGCCGTCCTTTTGTATATGGTAGTAAGGCACCACTTGATAAAAGAATGGGTAAGGGAGGCCAGCGATCTTTTTATGGTGGCCATGTAGCGACTACCGCAGCATCAACTTTTTTTATAGCTAAAGTTTTCCATGACTTTAATCCTGGTTCTAAAGTAACTCCTTACTTATATGTCGCATCCGGCGGCTTAACTGCACTTATGGGATATTTCCGCGTTAGGTCCGGTTATCATTTCCCAAGCGATTGCGTCCTATCATCAGTAATTGGCGCGGCAACAGGTATATTAATTCCGCAATTTCATAAAAGCAAAAACTTTGCGAACGTATCGCTAACTCCTGAGATTTTTAATAACGGAACAAGCGGCTTTGCACTGAACTATCGTTTTTAAACCATTTAATTTAAAGCCTTGATGCGTGGGTAAATGGCTCTTAAAGAATGTAGTTGATTACCATTTATCAAAAAAAGGTTAGCGATAAAAATCATTAATTCTATTTTCGATTTATAAAATTATAAGATGAAGAAGGTCTCCATTATACTCATGTTTTTCTGCTTCTCTTTTTATGCTCATTCGCAAACACTTTATTGGCCAAGAGATCTTAAGCAGGCTTATAAAAACCAGACGAGGTCAAATGATGGGTTTCCCGGAAAAAAGTATTGGCAAAACACTGCGAAGTATAACATTACCGTAAGCGCCATGCCGCCGGATAGAAATATAAAAGGAAGTGAAAAAATCTCGTATGTTAATAATAGCCCGGATACTTTGAATGTGCTCGTATTTAAATTCATCCAAAATATTCATAAGCCTGGTGCTCCGCGTTTGAGTACTGCCGTTCAGGATTACCTTACAGATGGTGTTCATGTGGATGCCTTCACAATAAATGGCGAAGCAAAACAATGGCGCAACCAGGAATATTCTCCAACGGTGCAGGCAGCCCGTTTATCAAAGCCATTATTGCCGCACGACTCTGTACAACTAAGCTTTGATTGGCACTTCCAGGTATCTTTGCAAAGTGGGAGAGAAGGAATGATTGATTCTACCACATATTACCTTGCTTATTTTTATCCAAGGGTAGCTGTATATGACGACTACAACGGATGGGACGACCTCGAGCATAATGATGCTCTTGAATTTTACAATGATTTCAATGATTATATATTGAATGTGAAAGTGCCTAAAAACTATATCGTATGGGCAACTGGAAACTTACAAAACGTGAACGATGTATTGCAGCCTTTATATGCGAAACGATTGAATGAATCCATGAAGGCTGATCACAAAATAGAAATAGCAACCTTGTCAGATCTTCAGAAAAAAGATGTTACAAAACAGAACGATATAAACACGTGGACTTTTGCTTATAATGATGTAAGTGATGTTGCACTCGGTGTCAGCGATCATTTTGTATGGGATGCATCAAGCGTAATAGTGGATCCAAAAACAAACCGGAGAGCAAGTATCCAGGCTGCCTACAATGATACATCTAAAGATTTTCACCGAATGACTGAAATAGGACAGAGTGCTTTAAGTTACTTATCAACTTCATGGCCGGGCGTAGCTTATCCATTTCCCAAGATGACAATTTTCCAGGGCTATGCAGGAATGGAGTATCCCATGATGGCAAATGATGAGACTTATGCTGATTTTAATTTTGCCCGCTTTGTTGCAGAACATGAAATATCGCACACCTGGTTTCCTTTTTATATGGGCATAAATGAAACCCGCTATGCATTTATGGACGAAGGTTGGGCAACTACTTTTGAATTGCTTTATAACAGGTCGGTTATGTCAAAAGATTCTGCTGATGAATTTTATAAACAGTTTAGAATAAACGGATGGATACATGATACAAATGCAGATGAGGATTTGCCCATCATTACACCAGGAGAAAACCTTTCAGGCAGGGCACTTGGAAATAACGAGTATGGTAAACCATCTCTTGCATACTTATCATTGAAGGACATGCTGGGTGATGATATGTTTCGAAAGTGTCTTCACGGTTTTATGGAAAAATGGCATGGCAAACACCCAATACCGTGGGATTTTTTCTACTCATTCAATACCATCTCGGGCCAAAATCTTAATTGGTTTTGGAACGCCTGGTTCTTCAGTAACAATTATACTGACATAGCTGTTGATAATATCCATAAGTCAGGAAATAGTTACCAGGTATCAGTTAGCAACATTGGTGGCTTTCCTGTACCCATTGACCTGCAGTTAGATTTCGCTGATGGGAGTAAACAGACGATTCATAAATCACCGGCAATATGGGAAGCGAGCCAAAAGCTGGCAACCGTTACAGTTAGTTCTAAAAAGCCGTTACAATCGGTACAACTTGTAACTGATATTTTTATGGATGCAGATGAAACTAATAATTTGTTGGATTATAAATGAACATG
>JBDUEG010000048.1:0-14854 GCA_040002575.1 Ginsengibacter sp. | reverse complement strand
ATTACAGCAGGGAGATAAAAAAATGGGGAGTGCAGCTGGGATTGCGTGCGGAAAATACAAATGCACAAGGGCACCAGGAAGGTAATTCGTCACGGCCTGATTCTTCATTCACTAAAAATTATGTGAACCTTTTCCCTACTGCTTATTTAAGCTTTCAGGCTGACAAGAAAAATAATTTTTCCATTAACTATGGCCGTAGGATAGATCGTCCTGCTTACCAGGATCTAAATCCTTTTTATTATTTTCTTGATGAATATACTTATGAAGTTGGTAACACTTTGTTGCAGCCACAGTTTACAGATAACATAGAGCTGTCACATACCTACAATGGATTTTTGACAACGACAGTTAACTACAGCAAAACAAACAACGCAATTTCAGATGTTCTAAGACAGATTACCAGTGAGAGAAAAACTTTTCAAACAAAAGATAATATAGCTTCTAAAACAAACTACGGACTTGCCGTAAGTGCTAATTTTCCTGTTACTAAATTTTTATCAACTAACATTTATAGCAATGTAGTTCACGACAACTACAAGGGTAATCTCAATGGTGATTATTTGAATGTAAACAATGTCACCTTCTTTTCTAATATTAATAACCAGATTAAATTTAAGAAAGGGTGGAGCGCAGAATTGAGTGGCTTCTACCGGTCAAAAGGTATAGAAGGGCAGATAGTTATTAACCCGATGTGGCGCATGGACGCAGGTGTTCAAAAACAAATCTTAAAAAGTAAGGGAACGTTGAAGTTAAGCGTAAGAGATATTTTTCAATCACAGAATTTCAGTGGTTATGTAACATTCAGTGATATCGATGTTGACATAAAAAACACAAGAGACAGCAGGTCAGCATCACTTACTTTTAGCTATCGTTTTGGCAAGCCAATAAAGAATCAAAAAAGCAGGAGAACCGGTGGTGCCTCAGATGAACAAAGCAGGGTAAAGTCGGGTGACAATTAGAGGCAAAGGCCTCTATTAAAGAAGAAGCCCCTATCCCCCGAAGGGGGTAACAATACTGATTGTTCAACTTTAATATTCACTTTTCAGAAACGTTTATAAGATAATTCCTTCCCCTTCGGGGAAGGGTTGGGATGGGGCTTTAGTCCCTTCGGGAAGGGGTTGGGGATGGGCTATAGGTAAGAAATCTTTTTCATCATATTCTTTCGGAAATGAATTTTGAATTAATAAATGCGCAGCGATTCTTCCCAAGGCATCCGAGCTCATTGCACCGTAGCCATTACCTCCCGCTGCAACGAACAATCCTTTTTTACCTAAGGAACCAATATAAGGCTTACCATGTTTTGTACGGGTGATGATGCATTTTTTTGTTGTAAGCTTTTCTATAGCAATGCCAGGCATAAGCTTCATTAACCCGCGTTTAAGTTTATCCAGGTTCATATCGTTATCACTGGTGCGAAACCAATTTTGTAAATCTTCTAAGGTATCGAAATGAATATCTTCCGGAATATTTGCACCCAGCTTACAATACCATGCCCCATCAGGGTATTCTATAGGTTGGATCAAATAAATATTTTGGATCTCAGGCGTATCAATTTCATAAAGCAACGAGGGTAATTTCCCGAGGCGTATCGCTTCTTCTTTACAAACCTTTGCCAAAATGATGGTTTCGCTTTTTAATTTAAAAGCAAGTTTTTCCTGTAGTAGATTAAAACAATTGGTAAATGCACCTGCACATACCAACACCTTTTTAGAATTGAAGGTGTTACCCTCTTTTGTAATTATTGTTATCGATTCATTCCCATGTATAATTTCTTGTGCGACTTCATTTATGATGGTTCCGTTATTTTTTTGAAACACTTTCATCTGCGCTTTGATGAGGAGGCGCGGATTGATAAATCCGGCCGGAGCGTCTTCAAATATTCCTTTAGATGATGCTGGAAAATTAAAATCAGGAAAGGCACTGTTTAATGATGTTCCATCTTCAAACAGGCGATAACTAGTATCGAATTCCCGGGCAAGCCCTTCAATTTGCTCAAGATAGAAATCAGTCCCATGAGGATTTACATAGAGGCAGCCAACCGGAGTGTGAAATGTTATATCACTGTCTTTTTGGAGCGAAGGATATGCAGCAGCAGATTGTTGATTGAGCAATGTCCATATTGCGTCGGTGCCAAGAATTCTTTGAATGCGTGCCTGGTCATAGTGGCTGGAAAAGACAGTGCCTTCTTCCAAATTAGCCGGTTCATCAGGGCCAATCACGGCAACCTGCTCACCTGACTTACTCAAATATTTCGCAGCAGCAGACCCGATCAATCCTTTTCCTATAACAATGGTATCGAAATTCATAAATTTTTTTTCGAGACGTGTACTAATCACTTATCACTTTTTCTTCAATTCTCTTTTTTTAGCGGATATACTTTTTGTAATTGTTGCCCCTTTTGTAATTTGACTTTTATCCTTCACTTTTGACAAAGAATTATTGTATGCATCCTTCAAAAGTTTTTTAATATATCCTTTCGGAAAATCTTCTTTGGTTTTTACCAAAATATACCGGTACTGTTTTCCTGCTCCAATTAGTATTTTTTTGGGATCGGAAATTTCACTTCCCCAATAAAAATTAAAATGAATATTCTTATTTGTTCTGTAAAGCGCTATACCGCAAAATATGTGGCTGACCTTTTCAGTGGGAGACCATCCCAATGCCAACGCGTTGTAATTATCATAGATTAATTCATTTGCCTGTGGATATAGATCCCATATAAATTCTCTTAGCCATAAAACAAGAGTGTTAATATCCTTATCAAAAGGTTTTAGAAATTTTAAAAGGTCTTTGTTTTGGTCTTTGCTCATTTCATAAATTGTAAGTGCTAAAAAATAATACTCCGGTTCAATTATTTTACATCAGTAATATCTTTACAAAAATCATCTTTATAAGCCTATCTATAATTTACGTCGCAGCATTTTAAAAAATCTCTTGTTTAAAAATATAGATGAGAAAGTGAGGCCACCTACAAAGCCAATCCACATACCGGCTGCGCCCATCTTAAAAGTAAACGCCATCAGGCAACCTAATGGAATCCCTATAGCCCAATAGGCAGTTGCGATATATAGAGTTGGGATCTTTACATCTTTAATACCTCTTAACAAGCCGGCTCCTATAGCCTGTGTAGCATCAGAAATCTGGAACACCGCTGCATATAACATCAGGATCGCAGACAAAGATAAAACTGCCGTACTACCGGTAAAAGCACGGGGCAAAACATTTCTAAAGCAAATAAAAAATATAGCGCCTAAGATACCATATGCCAGCCCACTTAGTAAGGTACTTTTCCCGATGTTATTTATGTCCTTCCAGTTATTTCTTCCCCATGCATTGCTTATGCGTATGGAACCTCCCTGCGACAATCCCCATGACACCATAAACGCCACTGCCGCGCAGCTGATTGCTATTTGATGCGCTGCCAATTGAATAGCTCCTAACGTGCCGATCAGGATTGCGGATATTGCAAATGCACCCGATTCCAAAGTTACCTGCAGGCTGCTCGGTATTCCAATTTGCAACAGTTCTTTTATTGTTCGCATTTTCAGAATCCATTGCTCTTTTCTTACAGCCATATATTTTTTGAATATAAAATGCTTTTGCAGAACAATGATAAAAACAATCAAAATGAGAAAGCGGGTTATCAGGGTGCCCCATCCGGCACCAACTAATTCCAGCCGCGGGAATCCCCAATTACCATAAATTAAAATCCAGTTGATGAAGATGTTTACAGGCAATGCTGATACAGATAAAATCATGGCCGTTCTTGTTCTTTCCAGGCCATCAGTAAATTGCTTTAATGATATGAACATTATCATTGGTATCGTGGACCATCCCATAAGTTGTAAAAATGGTTCTGCCAATGTAGCAACGGTATGATCCTGCCCTATGTGGAATAAAAGAGATCTACTGAAATTTAGTAACAGAGCGATTATTATTGAAACAAAGGTGCATAACCAAAATCCATTAAATAAATAATGAGAAACTTTAAGCAGGTCCTTTCGGCCATGCGCCATTGATACGGTTTGAGATATTGAAATGGTTATTCCAACACCCAATACAAACGGGATATTCATTACACTATTTACCAGCGCAGCGGCGGCGAGATGCTTGTAAGTTATTGAACCCACCATGATATTGTCAATAATACCGAGCGCCATTTGGGTGAGTTCGCCCAGGATAATTGGTGTAGATAATTTCCACGTGTTCCATGCTTCGGTTCTTAATGTCATAAGCAGTAAAGCTAATAAATTGGGTCGTTAGAAAGATTCTTATTGACATTAAAGAGTACGAGGAAGAAATAACTTCATCAAATAAAATCATTAAAGATTTACTAGGCTAGCAGGCAGGTTACCTTTCAGCAGGCGAAATATTTTTATATTGGATAAGCAGGGCCTCAAACTTTTCAGGATCGATAGGATGTAAAAATTGTTTGTTGCTTACCGGGTACTTTGCCAGAAGATTGGTTGGCCTTGCCGGCCTTTTTTCGAAGCCGCCTCCGCAGTTGGGGCAAACGTTTTGTAAAATATTATTTACACAATCGCTGCAAAATGTACATTCGAATGTACACATCATTGCGTCAGGGCTTCCGTTTGGAAGTAGCTTTCCACAATTTTTACAGATGGGTTTTATCTCAAGCATCTTTTACAACACAGGTTGGTTTATGATAGACCGGGAAATTGCACGAATTAGCGATGAAGCAAAGCTTACTGGCGGTATGATGCAATTCATTTGCTTTTTCGGTCATTGACGCATCTGATACTACAACGTGGGGAAACAAAGTTACTTCAGTAAAATGCCCACCTCCATCAGGAGTTTGTTCCATTGTTCCTGAAGCATTGTCAGAATATTCAAGCACAATAACACCGGAGATAGCACATTGGTGCAAATAAGAAAGCATATGGCAGCCTGATAGCGCGGCAACTAATAATTCTTCCGGATTATATTTTGTATGGTCTCCACGAAAAGATGGATCAGAAGAGCATAGCAGGTCAGGTTTATTTTCTATCGATATGATGTGATTGCGATTATAAGAGCGATAATCGCTTGTTCCTTTTCCGGTGTTGCCTGACCATTTGGTTATTAAATTATACTTGTGTTGTCCTTGCATCTGGTAAATTTTTATGTAAGCATTTTGAAATTAACTCCCAAATTTAGCCTGTTACAACACAAAGCGTCTTTCTACCTGGGTAGTATTGCTAATAAATCCCTGACCAGGGATAATGTCTTGAGGATATTCAGTAAGATTTTTTATTAAGGGCAAACCGATAGAGCGGTCAAATAAATTGATGCTCAATTTGGTATTTGCTTTCATTAAAAACTTAATGATGAAGCCTTGTTTAGGAGCTCCATAAAAGATGAATTGATTTGACGGTAAAAATGGTTCACCTGTTTTTACAAACGATTGTCCGTTCACTTCAATGTTTTTTACTGATAGCAGAGATGAATCACCAATTACAATTCCCATAAGTGATGCATTGTTTCTTGCGGAACTACAGAGCAATGTGATTTCCCTTGTATCATCGAAGGAAGTATCTTTTTGAATTGTCGCAAGCGGTGGCGGAAAAGACAAGATAGGCGCCTGATGAATGAACGTGTTTTTATTTCTATTAGTGGTATCTTTTTTCTTATCAGGGAAAAAATTTCGACTGAACTTATCCGTAGTTTTTAAATCACCTGACCACACCGCAGTGGAATCGGAAACATTCAGCTTATAACTCACATTGGTTTGTAGGGGATGCGACGCGTTATACCCTGAATTGAAATGCGCTATCAATAGAAAACAGATCAATCCTGCAAAGCAGGTAAGTGGCAACAACCACCTGAAGTCTTTCAAAACATTACCTAATACAGGGTAGGTTAGCGCCGCAATAAAAACTATCAGCACACTTACAAATGAAACCGAATTTGAAAGGCCAAAAGAGATAAACATAAAATAAGTGAGCGGCACAATAAGCAGAATGGTGGGAAGCACAGAGATAAAAGCTATTGTATGATAGAGCAAGCCGTTTTTAACTTTGTCGTTTTCATTTAACAGCAGCCAACAAAAATTTCCCAGTAAAAATAGAATCGGTATAAACAGGAGCCAACTTGCGGATGGTGTAAAAAAATAGGCGGCCCACATACAAACAATGCTTATTGTAAGAATACCGGCAAACGCTGATAATTGTGTCCGGCTCTTAACTATGAATTGGTAAACGCTTGAAAAGATTATAATAGCAAGCATCGTTATTGCCAAAAAATACCAATAGCTGTTATATGAATTATTCGCATCAAAGTGAGTATATAAAGGGTAATGTTTTATAATTTTTTGTAAGAAAAAGGCGGAAACAAAATAAGTAGCGACCATAGATGCAGGCAAGGCAATTATGCTTACAAGGAATTTACTTAATCTTATTTTTTGTTTCCTGAAACCTGCATAAATTAAAACTAAAAAAAATAATGTAGTGATGATTATAAAAAAGAAATTTAAAAATGAAGGATAATAAACGAACCAAAATCCAATAATATTAAAATAGGATAGGGCACCTGCCTTTGTATTTTTTAGTTCGTCATTTCCAAGATGCTTTGTCATGCTCAATATATTATCTCCCACTTGCTGCAAACTTTTTTGATCGAGATTTGCAGCATTATCTGTCATACTATGATAGGAGGTAAACCCATCAATCATTCCACTGGTAAAACCTGAAACACCGCCTTTTTGAAATTGATAAAAGTCCACATAATTGGGTAATCTTTTTGAAATCTCAAACGCCATGGAGTTGCCGTAAGGATATTTTACTCCTCTGCCATACTCTCTCATGATCCATCCATTATTGGCGCTGCTTTCATAGGTTATAGTAATGCCGCTATTACCCCTGAAATCCCAATTCATTACAACTCTCACATTTTTAAATAAGCTATCACCTTCCACAAATGCCTTAGCACCGTAGAGCCCTTCCTCTTCTCCATCAGTAAATAAGAATACAATATCATTTTGCATTGCCGGAAGTGACTTTAGGGCGCGGGCCGCTTCGAGCATAGCTGTTACACCTATCCCGTCATCAGCGGCTCCTGGCGTGTTTGGTTGTGAATCATAGTGGGCAACATTTACTACTGCTTTACCCGGATGCGCTCCTCTTATGTATGCAATTATATTGTGAACAGTTATTGCAACTAATGAATTTGTTTTCGTGCCAACCACTATTGTATCCTGAGTTTCAACATGCAAGCCTAACTGCTGGCATGTGCTAACGATGTAGTTCTTCACTCGCTCATGTTCAGCAGTGCCTACACTATGAGGAGCTTTTGTAATTTCCTTTATATGCTCAAAAGCTCTTTGAGCACTGAAGAGGGAGTCGGCGGCGTCGCTTTTAACAACAGGAGGCGGCGCCGCTGATCTGATAGAAAAGATAATGACTACTAAAACAGCAAGCAGAAATAAAATAGAATATAGCTTTGTGCCCGTTTCTTTTAGCATAAGAATAAAATAAGAGTTTATTAATAAAATACATGGGAAGTGAAATACAGAGGATAAGAGACAGCGGATGATTAAGACTTATGTCAAGCAAAATAATTGCACAGAATATTAATTCTTTACTTTTACGAATATCTACTTTACTGCTCAGATAAACAAAAAATAATGGATATTCAAAATGGCAATTCAATATTACAGGTAGAAGGGTTAAATGTATCATATAAATCTTTCAAAGCTGTTTGTGATGTTTCTTTTGATGTAAAAGCCGGTGAAATATTTGGGCTTCTTGGCCCTAACGGTGCCGGGAAAACGAGCACTTTGAGTGCTATCGAAGGATTGCTAAAACCGCAAAGCGGATCCATATTCATATCAGGGTTCGATGTGAAGAAAAAGCCGCTTCATGCGAGAGCTAATCTTGGCGTCCAATTGCAGTCAACGAGCTTTCAGCCGGAGCTTACCGTGAGTGAAATAATCAAATTATATGCAGGTATATATTGTGTGCCACTTACATCTGAAAAGCTTGAAAGTATTTTAAAGGATATAAAGCTTGAGGAGTCAGCAGGCAAGCGGTTTGGTGAACTTTCAGGCGGGCAAAAACAACGGGTGTCCCTTGTGCTGGCCACCATTCATGACCCGGTACTGGTTTTACTTGACGAGCCTACAACGGGCCTGGATCCCCAATCCCGCCGCCAGCTTTGGGAACGCATGGAAAAAATGCGTGAGAAAGGCCATGGGGTTTTGCTTACAACACATTCTATGGAGGAAGCGGAAGCAGTCTGCGATCGCATTGCAATAATGGATCATGGCAGGGTATTGACGGTTGATACTCCACAAACAATTATCGAGCGCCACCGGAATGATCCGGAAGTGATCAGTGTTTCGCGAAAAGGAAAAATCACCCTGGAAGATGTATTTATTGGCCTTACCGGCCGTAACGTTCGTGCTTAAATTTTGTCTCAATGGAAACAATGGTTCCCAAAACATCTGCTGCTCTTTCTTCATTGTTGCGTGCAGATTTTATTACGCAATGGCGCAACCGCCGCTCTACCGTTTTAATATTACTTGTACCCGTTATCATTCTTATTTCATGGAAAGGAGCAATTGATAAACTCGGCGCTACTTTCGCATTATCTACCTGCATTACTCTCGGGCTTATGGCCATAGGCCTTATGGGTTATTCGAATGCCATTGCCCGTGACCGTGATAAAGGAATATTTCAGAGATTGCGGGTGACCCCTGTGCCTACATGGTCAATAATGGTTAGCAGGCTTATTGTCCAGTTCGCCATGACATTTTTGGTGACAGCCATCGTATTTTTTGCAGGGTATTATATCGATAAAATCACATTACAGCCAGCGGGTTACATCGTTACTTTTTTTACAGCTATTGTTGGTGGTGCCTTGTATCTGGGGCTGGGACAAATGATTGTAGGATTAGTGAAGAATGCTGAAACTGTAAATTCTACCACCCGCCTGGTATATTTTGTTTTCATAATGGTAGGCATGTTTGGAGAGTTAGGAGTATTAGGCGAACAGTTTAAGGAAGCGGTTCATTGGTCTCCGTACGGGACGGTAAAACATATCTTGGCTGCAAGTATGCAACCTTCAACATGGAATAACGACGCAACAATGGCCCTTTTAATTACCATTGCTTATGCAACAATTTTTGGTTTGTTAGGCATCAAAAGATTTAAATGGAGTACCCAATAAGTAACCATAAATAAATAATGATGTAATGAAACCGGGCAGCCACTATTTTGAAAACACCAATTCTTTATAGAAAGTATATTTGGATTTTAGCTCCGGTAGCGGGCATCATAATATTTATCTGTCTTTATCTGCTGGCCACTTTATTCTATCCGGGTGGCTCCCAATTTGATAAAGACTCAAAAGGGTTTAGTTGGGCTCAGAATTACTGGTGCAATCTTCTAAGCGAAAACGCTATCAATGGCCAGCCTAACGCCGCACGGCCGATAGCCCTGGCAGGAATGTTTATTCTTTGTACGGCTTTGATCTCTTTTTGGTACATCTTTCCACGAAATATAAAATCAAGTAAAGCTTTCACACTTACTATTCAAATTTCCGGTTTTTTGTCAATGACAATTGGGATGTTCATTTTCACCGGACTACATGATATCGTTGTGAATCTTGCGACCTTAGCCGGTATCGTTGCTGTTGTTGGAACAATTTTGGGGCTCAGAAAATTGAGCTGGCGAACGCTTTTCTGGCTTGGCATCTTTAATATTTTTCTTGTTGCTCTTAACAACATTCTATATTATAGACAAGGCTTATTGTTCTATTTACCGGTAACTCAAAAATTCACCTTCTTATTCTTCCTGCTTTGGATTTCCTTAATCGATATAAAATTATATAATAAAGTAAAATCCAACTTCTTACTTGATAATGACGCCATATAATTCAAAGAAACAGTGAGGCTATTTCCTTAAATTTTGTCCCGTTGATATTGGCTTCATAAAATAACGGCATAGGTCAACCTATGCCGTTATAGTCTAAAATTAATCTTATTGGAGTAAGTCCTAAAATAATCTGATCAACAAACTTTACTTTTTGTTTCTATGTTTTTTCTTAGACTGTGCTTCCACGGCTTTTGCTTCAATCTCTAGCTGCTCCGCCTGGTAAGCTTTGTTGAGAGAATCTTTTCTCATTTGGTCCTGCTGAAGAAGCTCGCTATCCATTCTTGCTTTCTCTTGTTGTCTTAATTGTTCAGCTTGAGCATTCTTTTGGTCCATCATGGTATATTGTTCCTGAAGCTTTACAGACACAGCATTATTGAGCACCATTGCAAACTTATTGCGACTAATTGAAGTGGTGTATGGATTCATTCCACTCTTATCATAGTTGAATACCTGGTTCAATACATCATAAACTTCTTTCTCACTAACGGTTGCGCCTGGGTTAAAATTCTTTGCGTCCGTGTAGGGCATGGTCACTCCTTTTTCTGTAAGAGACTGAATCGCCGGATAATAAACACTGCCTTCTTTTAAGTCTGTATACTGCATTGAATTAACAGATGTGGATGAAGCAGTAACAGTTGTTGAATTATTGTCTCCACTCATGGTACCTGAGCTCATTCCTGAAACACCTGAACTGTCAAGACCATTTTGAGCACCTACATTTTTTACAGCGTCAAGGGCTGAATTCAAGGCAACAATAAAGTCACCTCTTCTCAGGGGTTCGTTTCCTTTGAACGTATTATCAGCATACGTTAAAGTAACATGCTGATCAAGCAAACTTTTAACGCTATTGTATGATTTATTACTATCAGCCACATCAGTGATATCTATTACAGAAGAAGGACTGCCAAATGCTGGTTCAATAAATTTTGGAGCAATAGTCTTTGAGCTTCTCTTTGATGCAGTCTTTATCTTAGTTCTTGTTTGCGCTTCAACATTACCCATCAGCAGTGAAAAAATAATTAATGATGAGAATAATTTTGAATAATGTTTCATGTTTTAAATTTTAAATTTTATTGTATCAATTGTCAAATTGAATTCCTTTAGCCCTCTATAACCAAATTCAATGCCTAAATTTTAGACCGATAAAAAATCGGTTACCTATCGCCCATTGGTATTAATTTTTTTAAATCGTAAATTTGAATAATTTTTATACTATGGATACAATAAAACCCTATACAAAAGAAGCTGCTGAAACTGATATCCTGCTCGAAGAAATTAATGGTTGCCAACTAATTGTTTGGAACGATGACGTTACTACATTCGAATGGGTTATTACCACCCTGGTTGAAGTGTGTAATCATACGCAGGAGCAGGCAGAGCAATGTGCAATGATCATTCATACCAAAGGAAAATATGCAGTAAAAGAGGGTTCTTATGAATATCTTAAACCTATGTGCGACAACATTACTGATCGCAGTATTGGTGCTACAATCGAGCAGCTTTCTGAACATTAATTAGTTTGTTTCTTAACATTTCTTTATTTAGGTCTGCCTGCATATCTACACTATAATAAATCTTTAATGCCTTTTTTTTTAACTGGTGAGCACAGCGATTTTCCACCGGTTGAATTCGCAAACGAGGACGGCTTGCTGGCCATTGGCGGCGAGCTTTCATTCGATAGATTGGTTAATGCCTATCAAAAAGGAATATTCCCCTGGAATAACGCCGGAGAGCCTGTTTGTTGGTACTGCCCTGACCCGAGATTTATTTTATTTCCTTCAAGTTTGAAGGTGAGCCACAGTATGAAGGCAATTATTAAGAACAAAAAATTTGACTTTAAAATTGATCAGGCATTTTCCGATGTCGTTAAAAATTGTCGAATTACTAAAAGACAGCACCAGGATGGAACCTGGATTACTGACGAAATAGAAAATGCCTATACTATGCTGTTCAACAAAGGCCTTGCCCATAGTGCCGAAGCATGGTTAGATGGCAAACTGGTTGGTGGATTGTATGGAGTTCAACTCGGTAAAATTTTTTTTGGCGAGAGTATGTTTGCATTTGAAAGCAACGCAAGCAAGTTCGCTTTCACTCAGTATTTACGGGCAATGAAAAATAAAATTGAGTTAGTTGATTGTCAAATATACACTTCTCACCTTGAGAGTCTTGGCGCTGAATATATAACAAGAAAAAAGTTTACCGGGTTTCTTGAAAAGTTAATTTGACAAAGACACTTTCTTGTATGGATACCTGCTTATGTGTTGGAAGACCAGGCCACGTATGTAGTCATTTTCGGCATGAGGAGTTAAATAGGATTTTAACTCTTCGATATTATGAAGAGCCATATCAGAAGGTAAATATCCCATTCCGAAAAATCTGCCTTTCTCAATTAAAATGCAACTTTGTTCTTGTTCTTTTAATCCTGCATCTACCAGCGCAAAACTCGGTAATTCGTTATTAAGATAATTGACACAATCATTCACCCGGCTATTATAGAGAGGCACTGGCTCTCTTTGTTCACAGGCCCCTTTGCATTTATTTTCATGAAGCGATTGGCACAAAATATTTTCGCTTTGTAAAAAGCACAACTTAGGACACAATTCGAATTGCAGCATCAGTTTCCGTAGAAGTGCATGCCCATCCGTGAGAAGATTGAAAGTGTATAGAGGCCTGATATGCTTTTTCTTTTTTTCGATGCATAAACGATGGTAGCCTCTTTGATCTTCAAATGTATATAAGCCATAAGATTGTTCAAACCTCTTCTGACTACGGTTTTGCTCAGGCCATAATTTTTTTATTTCAACGCTTTCAAGAATGAATGCCATCAATTCCGTTGCTGTTGCCTGGTAACTTATATTAAAAATTTGTTTCAAAAACTCCTGCTTTTGCCTGGTAGTTTTGTTATTGGTAAAATGGCTGCTCACTCTTTTATTCAGGCTTTTTGCTTTGCCCACATAAATAACTTTTCCCTTCTTGTCATGAAAATAGTATACTCCGGGCTCCGCTGGTAGTTGCTTAACAACGGTGGCAGAAATATTAGGCGGAAGCGATTGTTCTTTACTCTTTGCTTTAAGCATCGCTTGAATATGGCCTTCCTTATCACACCTGAGCAAGTGATGAAAAAGCTTTGCAGTCGCCATTGCATCGCCACTCGCCCTATGGCGTGATTCATTTTCAATACCAAGGTGTTTACATATTTTTCCAAGTCCGTAGCCAGGCAGTCCGGGAAGGATTTGCCTGCCAAGTCTTATAGTACAAAGCTTTCTGCAATTGAGTTCATAGCCAGACTTCGCCAGGTGATGCTTGATAAATGAGTAATCGAAATTTACATTATGTGCCACAAAAATTTTATCCGCTAGAAGTTCATACAGTTCATCCGCAATGCTGCTAAAAGGCCTTTCATATTCGACCATTCCATTAGTTATGCCGGTAAGTGCTTCTACATATCTTGGAATGGTGTACACAGGGTTTAGCAGGGTGCAGTAATGATTCAAAATGTTTTCGCCGTCAGTTATAAAAACAGCAATTTCAGTTATACCATTTGAAGCGGCATATCCCCCAGTGGTTTCTATATCAACGATTGCGTATTGCAAATTTCTTTTTTGGGATGTAAACTTAAAACTTCCTGGTAAAATAGTAGCTGTTGATTTTATTACATTTGCAGCAATACACATTTTAGGAAATTTTATGGAGTTAAGCAAAAATTATTCGCCGGAAGTTACAGAGGATAAGTGGTACAGCCATTGGCTTGCCAAGGGTTACTTTACAAGCAAGCCTGATGCCCGGCCATCGTTTACGGTTGTGATACCGCCACCCAACGTAACAGGCGTTTTGCACATGGGTCATACATTGAATGAGACTGTCCAGGATATCCTGGTAAGGAAAGCAAGAATGAGCGGCTTTAATGCTTGCTGGGTGCCGGGAAGTGATCATGCTTCGATCGCTACTGAAGCGAAAGTTGTTGATATGCTAAAAAGTGAAAAAGGTATTGATAAGAAAGATCTTTCAAGAGAAGAGTTTTTGAAATACGCTTTTGAATGGAAAGAGAAATATGGAAATATTATCTATAGCCAGATCGCGAAATTAGGTTGCAGTGTTGATTGGAACCGGGCCACGTTTACCATGGATAATCATTATTACAAAGCTGTGATAAAGGTATTTGTTGATCTGTATAATAGAGGCCTTATTTATCGCGGTGCAAGAATGATACATTGGGACACTGCAGCAATGACCGCTTTGAGCGATGAAGAAGTGGAGCATAGAGATATAACAGGCAAACTATATTATATAAAATACGGCCTGGTAAATACAGATGGCGATCATCAACAGGCGATTGATAACTCCGATTATATTGTGATTGCTACACAACGTCCTGAAACAATCATGGGCGACACGGCTGTTTGTGCAAATCCGAATGATGCCCGATATCAACATCTGAAAGGTAAAAGCGTTTTAGTGCCCTTAATTGATAAAGCAGTGCCGGTAATTTTTGATGATTATGTTGATAAGGATTTTGGTACAGGGATTTTGAAAATTACACCAGCTCACGACATTAATGATTATAATATCGGATTGAAGCATAACCTACCAGTTGTTGATACTATAAATGAAGATGGTACAATGAGTGAAGCTGCACAGATATATATAGGAGAAGATAGGTTTGCGGTGCGACGGAAAATTGTTGAGGAGCTCAGGCAAAGAAACTTGCTTGTAAAGGAGGAGGAATATACCACCAGAATTGGATACAGCCAGCGCACTAACGTTGTGGTCGAGCCGAAGATATCTACGCAATGGTTCCTTAAGATGAAGGAGATGGCACCGCCGGCATTAGAAGCGGTGGCTTCGGGAGCTGTAGCTATTCACCCTGGTGACAAATTCAATGCTACTTATAAATACTGGCTCGAAAATGTAAAAGACTGGTGCATTAGCAGGCAGCTTTGGTGGGGCCAGCAAATACCAGCCTGGTACGATGAAGAAGGAAA
>JBDUEG010000047.1:0-14927 GCA_040002575.1 Ginsengibacter sp. | reverse complement strand
TCTTTTGAAAAAAGTACGCTTCCCGGCTGCCCTAAAGACTGTACGCGGGAAGCCAGGTTTACACCATCTCCCATCACCCTGCCTTCATCGAAAAGTATTTCTCCTATATGTAATCCTATGCGAAGAGGTACTGCCGGTTCTTTAAGTAGTTCTTTTTGTACCTGCATAGCGCAATGCAGGGCTTCAGTCACACTGGAAAAAATGCACAGACTGCCATCTCCATAATATTCAATCACATCACCTTTGTGATCAGCAACATTTTTTTCCAGGACAGATCTGTGATGTTTGATTACTGTCACAGCCTGCTGTTCATTTTTCTGCATCATGTCTGTGTAACCCACAATGTCTGTAAACATGATTGCAGCAAGCCGGCGCTGTTGTGACATAGCGATTGATTGATTAAGAAGATATCCGGTATCTAAATTAGGTCTTTAAAGATAAAATGACTTTCATTTCTGTTTGTTCATTTGATAAGGCAAAAAACATGGGGCTTAGAACTTTTGTTATCTATATTCCGCCCTCCATCATGGTCCAGGGATATAAAAGATTCGGCAGCGCAGGCTTTGTGGCCTAGCCCTAAGCGTTAGCCATCTTCCCATCAATACAGGGCAAGCTGTGTTGAGATTAAAAAATATTTAGATTTAGCGGATGAGCCGTGAGTCGGCACAAACACCAGGCATCGGTGCAAATCAAGTCAGAGATTGCAGGCACTGTTAGTCAATGATACTTTTCTTTTGTATAGTTTTATGTAAATGGGTAGATTCAATTAGCGCTGCGGATCCATACCAGGGTCTTAATTCCATTTCCAATACTCCTGCTTTGATAGCGGGATCAGTGGCAGTAAGTTCTCTTGCCTCTTCAACAGTGCTCACATTAAAAATAAAGATTCCTCTTACCGGTTGATCATCCAGGAACGGCCCTGCAACAATGAGTTTCCCCTCATCAGCTAACCGTATTATGTTTTTTAAGTGCGCAATTTGCAGCCGGTCACTTTCTGAAGAATCAAGCGTTTTATTTGTGCCTTCCTTTAAAAAAGCCATCACGTAATGCTTCATCCCGTATTGATCGGCGCCCAGCTTATTCGCGAGTGTTGAATCAAATATAACTTTCTCATTTGCATTTTTATTTTGTGCAACACTTGTTAAGTATAAACACATAGTGGCGCAAATGAGGCAATATCTAAATATCATAAAGCTTTATTGATATGGTTTGATAATTGATAATCATTCTCATTAAGCAAGGAAACCTTTAAAAAAAATATATTCAGCAAATATCTTAATTTACTTTATGGAAAAAAAATACCCTTTTTACTTTCGCTCAACAGTTACGCTTTTTGGGCTAATGCTTTTTGTTTACTTGCTCTACGTGCTGAAAGCCATTCTGGTACCGGTTGCTTTTGCTACAATGATTGCAATACTTTTAAATCCCTTTGTAAACTGGCTACGAAAAAAACGAATTCCAAATGTACTTTCAATAATAATTGCCATCTTAATTACAGTGCTATTTATTGCAGGTATAATGGTTTTTATTTCTTCCCAGGTAGTAAAATTCTCTGACAATATGCCCGCGCTGCAGCAGAAGTTTTCGGAGCTCTTTCATAATTTTCAACTTTGGCTCCAGGCCAATTATTCGCTTACACTACAAAAACAACAGCAATTGTTGGCTGACGCCGGCAATAATCTTAAGCCATTAATCGGTCAAACTTTAGGAACAGTAGTAGGGACCGTAAGCATAATTGTCTTGCTGCCTATTTATATTTTCCTAATGCTGTTTTATAAAACACTAATATTAAATTTCCTTTACGAAATTTTTGCAGAGCAAAATTCCAACCAGGTATCCAATGTGCTTAAAGAAACAAAAGGCGCTATCCAAAGTTATATGGTCGGGCTTTTATTGGAAGCATTGATCGTAGCCATTATGAATTCAGCGGCTCTTATGTTACTCGGTGTTCGCTATGCCATATTAATTGGAGTGATTGGAGCTATATTAAATGTTCTTCCTTATATCGGCGGGCTTATTGCTATTGCAATTCCGGTACTAATAGCAACCGTAACTAAAGATGGTTTCTCAACGCAATTAGGAATTATTGGTGCCTACGCGGTAATCCAGTTTATTGATAATAATATTTTGGTACCAAGGATTGTTTCATCTAAAGTAAAAATTAATGCCTTAGTCTCGCTGATTATTGTTTTGCTGGGAGCAGCAGTTTGGGGAGTACCGGGAATGTTTTTATCTATCCCTTTCGTTGCGGTTCTTAAAATTATTTTCGATCGTGTAAAAGATTTGAGGCCTTGGGGGAAATTATTGGGCGATGAAGTTCCGGTTTACCATAAAGGGCAATTGTGGGGATTTCGCAGCAGGCGAAGAAAATCTGTATCCGAAGAAATTACTGCTGATTCCAGGTAGTATATAGTATGCAGCATTCAGTTTGCCACAATGTCCATTTCCCTGATTTCTTTTTTATACTCTGCAGGTAAGATCAAAGATTTGATCGCGGCATCCAGTTTTATTTTGCGGCTCAATTTATAAAATGGCAGCATCGGTGTAAGAAAAGAAAACGATCTTAAGTTGAGCAGCTCTCTTACTTTGGAAGGCACCACTAATATTTGCCCTTCTAATAAAACCCTGTACCGGAACGCACCGAGGTGCTTTTTGTATTGCTTATAAAGGTCAATAGAAAATGCGCTTTTTTCAAGATCATGATCCAAATCATGCCTTCTTACATTTTCCCACTCTGCATAATTTAAAGGAAGCCCTTGCAAATTCATTCTCTTCCCAAAACGATAAAATACGTCGAATACATTTTCTTTTTCTTCATCAGATAGTTTTCGTTCAAGCGTCTCATAGGCAGCAATGCTGTAATGAATAAGCATAAACAAGACATCGCGATAGGCCCAGTCGGGTATTGATTTCCCCCTCTTATTTTCAACTCCCTTATGGATTGCTGCAATAGTATCTATGGTTTTTAGAGCATGCTCTTCTTCTGCAAATATTATTTTCCGGGCATAACTAACGGTTGAGAACAACCTGCCCAATGGATCTGAAGGAAGATTACCGGTGAAATACAACCAGTCAACTGCTTTATTCAAAGCAAATTCTGCGGCTGCTCCGGCGAAAATAAAAAGCACTGTATCACTTTTGCCCCATATTTTTCTTACAATTGAATTTTCTTCTACGAAATACAACATGATGCAAAGGTAGTGTGATGCAAGCGAATCGGCGGCTTATGATATATGATATGCCCTGTTAAAAAAGTACAATAAGGTTAAAAGATTCGCCTGATAATATTTATCAAGATTGTGACTACAAGGCTAATAATAATCATCGTTACCACAGGGAAGTAAAATCTAAAGTTATCAGACTTCACCTTTACATCTCCCGGGAGGTTGCCAAGCCATTTAAACTGATCATGAAAAAAATAAATAATAATTCCTGTGATCAATAAAATTATCGCGGCTATAATTATGTATTTTCCTGTCTCCTGTGACATACCTTTTATAAGTTACATTTAATCTTACCGTACGTATTTCTAATCTCTATCTCTTTTTTTCAAACGGCCATTAAAAGAAATCGCATCTCTTGAGTTGCTGGTTACATTCAGGCTGGCTGTCCCGTTCTCAAAAACTGTAAAGATTAGTTGACGTACATCCTGGCCATCGCCCGGCCTGATTACTATATTCCATTTATTGCTTTTCTCTTGCGACACATCATAAGAAAATTTAGTAGATGTAAATTTTATCCCGCCCTGCGATGGATCCAGCGGCGCAGTATATGCGCGGCCAAAATAAGGTAGATCGCTCATGAGAGTGTCAGGCGAAACTCTTACATCGTAACCTGAAGTCAGGTTACGCAAGCGGCCCCTAAGCGGACTCATAGTCTCTGCCACAAAAACGAACTTATGCATATCAATCATATTTTTTATTGCAGAGAGTGACGAATCATTTTTATACGATGTTGTATTACGCGTTGATGAACAGTTCGAAGACAACATGGTGATAAAAAATAGCAGGCTTAGTTTTATACCAGGAATAATGGTTCGCATATCGTACATTTTACTTCAGATGAAATATCTCAAAAACTGCACCGTGTATTAATATTGATTTGTGAAAAAAGGAAGAATAATAATCAGAGATAGATACCTACGATTAAAATATTGAGCAAACAATGGAATAGTATAAGCAGCAGCAACAATAATAGGTGAAAGCAGGTTCATTGTTTTGGCATTGATTAAAAAGACATGACTTAATTAAATTGTAGAAATGACTTGTATATTTTAAAAATCATTTGCACCATGTTCGGCGAAAAGTTGCCAGAAATTTGAGATTGAAATAGAATCTCAGCGTATAAATAAAAAAAAAGATCACCGAAGGTGATCTTAGAAAAATAAGATTAAGGTTATTCAATAACCGGGAAGTAAAATTTGCAAGGGATCCTGAATCTACTTACGCGTTTTCACAATGGCCTTTGCTGCGCCAAGGTGTTTGTATAAAGTCGGTAGGGCCTTAGCTGCAAAAGCTTGAAATTCTACGTCTTTTGAATTTTTTGCCGCTTTTTCAAAAAGGTCGATATCATCATTGTGATCTGATACCATCATATCAATATAATTTTTATCAAACTCATTTGCTGAGTCTTTTCTCAAATCATCCATATGCTTTTGCATATCATCACCTACGACGGCAGGTAATGTAATATTCTTTGCTGCGGCAAGTTTTTTTAATTCATCATTGGCTTTACTGTGATCTTTCACCATCATAGCGCCGAAATCTTTTACAGCTTTACTTGTTCCTCTTTGCTCCGCTATTTTTCCCATTTCAACTTCGGCCATTCCGCCATTAGCTGCTTTTACTGCAAAGTCGGCCACGTCATCATTCACCGGCATTCCCATGGCAGCGGTGGTTGAATCTTTGTGGTCATCGCTCATCATTGAGGTTGTATCTTTTTTATCGTTGGCATCGTTAGCTGCATCAACAGCATCTTTTTTATCGCCATCATTGCTATTACATGACTGAATGATACAAACAAATCCAACAAGAAGAAGTGTGCTTATCTTTTTCATTTTATATAGGTTTTTTGGTTAAGAACTCTGTATAATCAAAAGGTGCGCCACATGCTATTTGAACGTAAACCTCACTTTGATGCAGAAGTATTTCCACAAATAATTAAACCAACTTGCAGAAAGAGTTTCTTTGATGCTTTTTTTATATCCTGACTGTCCGTTTTTTTATCGGATGTGTTCATAATCGAACAGTTGACGGTCACAGCTAGTTTCTCCCGATGCTGTTTATCAACGTAATACGCCATTGGTATGATGGTTGAAAACCCTTTATGGTCGCAATAATTAAATTCGTCCTTCACTGAAATAAAATGATAAAAAATTATCCAGAAATCATTCGCAGGAATTTATGGAGAAATAAACTGTGCACTTTATGAATATAATAGGCCTAAAATGAAAAGAAGGCGGGTTTGCACAAACATTAAGAGATCATAATAGAATTCGATAATTTATAAAACTAAAATTAAATACAAACAAAAATGAAAAAGTATTTTCTTCTATCAGCCATGGCTTTCATTGTGCTGGCAACAAATGCACAGAACAAATCAGACAAAGTATATCTGAGCAAATCATTTTCCGGTGAATCCATAAACAATGTTGTGTCTGAAACATCCGGTGGGAATATAACCGTTACTGCAGTGGACGCATCAGAATCACATGTGGAAGTATTTATAAACCAGAATAACAATTGGAAAAAAGAGTTGTCAGATGATGAGATAAAATCAAGGATTGACAATGATTATAATTTAAACGTGTCAGTAAACGGCAATAAGCTAACAGCTACGGTTAAGCCAAAACACAAGATCACTGACTGGAAGAAATCATTGAGCTTTTCTTTTAAAATATATATTCCCAAAACTGCCGACATAAACCTGGAAACAAGCGGTGGAAATATAGAGCTGGCAGGGCTTACAGGTGGAAAGGATTTTACCACAAGCGGAGGCAATCTTATTTTAAGCAATTTGGAAGGTAAAACAAAGGGGACTACCTCAGGGGGCAATATTTCTTTAAAAGATTCCAAAGACGATCTTGATCTTACAACAAGCGGCGGAAACATTGAGGCTGAAAATTCTTCTGGCAGTATAAGCATAAATACTTCCGGCGGATCTATAAGGTTGAGTAATCTAAAAGGAACCATTAAGGCAGGTACAAGCGGTGGAAACGTGAAGGGTAATAATATCGAAGGAGATTTAACCGCAGGTACAAGCGGTGGAAATGTTTCCCTGCAATCACTTAACTGTTCTCTCACTGCTTCTACAAGTGGTGGAAACATCGATGTATCAATGACTGGCGTTGGCAAGTTTGTTAAAATACATAATTCTGCAGGCAAAGTAAATCTCCAGATTCCCAGAAATGCGGCAGTTGATTTAAAACTAAGCGCTATGAAAGTTTCAACGAGTAACATGGAAAATTTCAAGGGTAATTTAAGCAAGGATGAAGTGGACGGAACACTGAATGGTGGTGGCATACCTGTAACCGTTAATGCCAGTAGTGGAAATATCAACCTGGAGTTTAATTAATAAAAAATTTAGATCACATCCAAAAACAAAAATGATGTTAAAGACAAAATATTTTATTGCGATAATAATGGTTTTCACTTTTAAAACAACCATCGCTCAAACGACAACTCCGGTAAAACCTTTTGATAAAGTAATAGTGAGTCCACATGTGCAGGCCACATTTATAGAAGGCGATCAGGAAAGTGTAACCATTGAAAACAGTACAGTAAGCAATGACAAAATAAATATTGAAGTAAAAGATAAAACGCTTCGCATCTATTTAGACGGGGCTAAGGAAATTACTAAAAACGAAAAGAGTTATGAAAATGGCTATAAAGAAAAGCACTCTATTTATAATGGCACTGTTGTTACCGCCACAATAACTTATAAGACATTGAATGATCTTTCGGTCCGTGGTGAAGAAATCATTGTTTGTAAAAGTCCTTTGAAAGTAGATAAATTCAAGTTGAAGATATATGGTGAATCACACGTCTTTTTAAACGAAGTAACTTTTGAGGAATTGCATACGACAATCTATGGTGAAAGCGATTTGGTAATTAAATCAGGATCGATCAAAGATCAACGGTTTACTGCTTACGGGGAAAGTAAAATTAATAGTCTCGCCATCACAAGTAACACTACTAAAATAACCGCTTATGGTGAAGCGCATTTCCAGGTGAACGTTTTAGATAAAATGAAAGTTACCTCCTTTGGTGAGGCTGTAGTAGAATACAAAGGCAATCCTGAAATAACGAAAGGACTAAATATTGGCGAAGTACAAATCGCCAGGATAGAATAGAATATAAATCCTGATAAACTGTTCCTGATCAGAATTTATTTTTTTATCTGGCTTAAATAAGTAGCATGTTTAAAAATTATTTCAAGACAGCCATTCGTAACCTTCGGAAAAATAAGTTGTATGCTGCGATAAATATTTTCGGCCTTACTGTTGGCCTGGCTGCCTGCTTGCTGATTGGTGTTTATGTAAGTCATGAATTAAGCTATGATGTTTTTAATGTAAACGGATGCCGTATCGTACGGGCAACTATGGAGTACGGCAAAGATGGAACAGTGAATACTACTGCTACTACAGGCACCAAAGTAGGGCCCCAGTTTAAGCGAATCTTTCCATTAGTGGAAGAATACGTCCGCACATTCGTAAATCATAATGTTGTAAAAAGTGGCGACAAGATTTTTGATGAGCCACGCATCCTTTACGCCGATAATGCTTTCTTCAAAATTTTTTCCTTTAAGATGGTTGCCGGAAATGCTTCAACTGCATTAGATGCACCTGATAAGATTGTGATCACTCAATCAATGGCAAAAAAATATTTTGGTATTGAAAATGGAAACTATGCAAATGCAATTAATAAAACACTTACGAGCGGTGGAAAAGATTTAAGAGTATCTGCCGTGTGTGAAGATGTGCCACAGAACTCTCAAATAAAATTTGACTTTGCAACACAGTTCCTCAACCTTGGAAATGGTGTGAACGAAGAAACATGGTGGACAGCGAATTGGATAACCTATTTCCTCTTGCATGGCAATAATAATATTCCCCAATTTCAAAAAGCGGTGAGCGATTATATGAAATCACCGTCTGTAAGAAAAGATGTAGGCCTCGAAGGAAATGCCTATCTCACTTATCATCTTGAGCCTCTTACAAAAGTACATCTGTATTCTTCACTTGCAGGCTTTGAACCAAATGGCAGCATAGCATACATCTACATGTTCGCTTTAATTGCTTCACTGATACTGGTGATTGCATGTGCTAACTATACCAATCTTGCAACTGCTCAATCAGCAGGCCGAACCGGTGAAATAGGTATGCGTAAAGTGATGGGCGCTTCAAAGAATAATGTATTTGCACAATTTATCGGGGAGTCTTCAGTGATTACATTTATTTCGGCAGCACTTGCCATGCTACTTGCCACTTTACTAGTTCCTTATTTTGATATTGTTACCGGGGAACATTTTACTGCAAATGTTTTATTAAAGCCCGTTCCCGTAATTGCGCTGGTTTTATTTTCATTAGTGGTAAGTTTTTTTGCGGGTCTATATCCCGCATTGGTTTTATCGGGAACACAAATTATGGGTGTATTAAAAAAAGGTTTCTCATTTACCGGAGGCAACAATATTTTGCGTAAGAGCCTTATAGTGGCTCAGTTTGGCATTTCAGTATTCCTTATTATTTACACAGTAGTTATTCTCCAGCAGATGCATTATATGCAGACGAAAAACCTGGGATATGATAAAGACCATCTTGTCGTTCTTCCTATAGGAGGTAATATGCTGAACAACTTTCAAAATTTAAAAGATGCCTTTACACAGGTTCCCGGCGTAGAGTCTGTAACAGCATCTTATGAAACTCCCGAATTTGTTGAATGGGGTGATGGCATTACTGCCGTTGATGAAAAAGGCAAGCATGAAATATCGTTGAATGCAATGCCGGTTGACCTTGATTTTATTAAGACTTTGAAAATGCAAATAGTAGCCGGACGTGATTTTCAGCAATCGGATTTTGCAATCATGGACACCGTTAATAACAATGCAAATTTTAAACAACCTTATATCATCAATGAAACGCTGGCGAAAAAGATAGGATGGAGCCCTGAAAAATCTATTGGCAGAACGATAGAAAAAAGTGCCGGTGGCCCTGTTGTGGGGGTCGTAAAAGATTTCAATTTCAGCAGTCTTCACGAACCTATTGGCCCTTTGCTTATTTTTTTAGGGCGTGATTATTCACGCACTTTTATATTGCGGCTAAGCGGTACCGATATGGCCGCCACTATCAGCAGGTTGGAAGCATTGTGGAAGCAGCGTATACCGGACAGGCCTTTCAACTATCATTTTCTTGACCAGGATTATAATAAGCTTTATGATGCTGAGCAGCGCTCTTCTGCATTGTTTGGCATAGCATCAGGGCTTGCTATTGTACTTGCATGCCTTGGGCTGTTTGGGCTGGCGGCTTTTACAACAGTACAGCGTACAAAAGAAATTGGAATAAGAAGAGTGCTGGGCGCAAACGTAAGTGGCATCACAATCCTTATAGCAAAAAACTTCCTTCTGCTCATAGGTGTTGCAATAGTTCTTGCAGTTCCCCTGGCGTGGTGGGCCGCTCACCGATGGCTCCAGGACTTTGCTTTCCGCATTCCTGTACATGCATATGTATTTGTAATAACCGCAATCATAACGATATTAATTGCACTTTGCACGATTGGCTATCATTCGGTAAAAGCGGCTTTAATGAATCCCGTGAAGAGTTTGAGAACTGAATGAATCATTATTCGATACGATCGTTGATTTCTTCCCCCCGCTATATAACTAGTAAAAAAAAGGTGTACGATTTCATACACCTGCTGTTCATAACCGTACACCTTTTTAGCCTGATATTACCTTAATAGCTAACTGACAGCGTACTTCGGCATTGGCATGATGGTTGAAAATTCCTATACAGTATCAGCGAAGCAGGGTTAGTCTAAAATCAGTTAATCTTAACAAGCTTCATACTGGCAGGGCCGAAGACTGCTTATTGGTACCAATCAAATTGTTATGATCAAAAATTATTTCAAAATTGCATGGGTAAACCTGGCCAGGAACAAATCGGTTTCATTCATAAATATTTTTGGGCTGGCTTTGGGGATGTCATTATGCCTTTTGATCATCACGATAGTAAAAGACCAGTTTAGTTTTGACAAATTTCACCCGGACGCCGATAAAATTTACCGCATAAATACCGAGGCGATAAGGAAAAACGGTAGCACTGAAGATTATGCTTCTTCGCCTTATGCATTGGCAGCATTCCTGAGACAAAATAATTCTTCCACTGAAAAAGTAGTTGCGCTTGCAAACACTTTAAATGGCGATGCTATTGCAAATGGAAAACAACTCGGCGTTTCCGGCCTTATGACCAATGGTACTTTTTTAGATGTGTTTGGGTTTACATTATTGTATGGAGATAAAAACACGGCGCTCAATGAACCCAATACAATTGTTCTTACTGAAAAAACTGCGAAGAAATTTTTTGGAAATAAAAATCCTTTGAACCGAACATTAGCATTTAAGGGATTATCTGATTTTAAAATAACCGGTGTTTTAAAAATGCCTCCCGGTAAAACACATTTCGAATTCGATGCATTAGGATCGGAGAGTACCATACCTTCTTTGGAAAAACAGGAGAAGATCATGCTAAAGACGGATGACTGGAAAAACTATTACATGAACTATACTTATGTAAAGATTTCCGGGAGTGATCAAAAAGAGGCACTTGAGAAAGAGCTGGCTTTTCTTTCAAAAGATCAGTACAAAAAACTGGAATTGGAGAGCAGGGATAAGGGCTATAAATTTTACCTGCAGCGTCTTGATAAAATTGTTCCCGGACCGATGCTGAGTAACAATATGGGCAGGGGATTACCGATGCCTTTACTTTGGGTGCTTATCACTTTTGCAGCTATTATTATTATATCAGCGGGGTTCAATTACAATAGTATTTCGCTTGCAAGATCATTAAGCCGTGCAAAAGAAATAGGTATTCGTAAAGCGACCGGGGCTATGCGCATACAGTTGATTGTACAATTTCTCGTGGAAGCAATTTTAACTGCGTTGATTTCTCTGGCAGTCGCTATTGCATTTTATGAGGTCGTGCTGAAACCGGGGTTCCAAAGTCTTACGATCATACAGGAACTGGATGTTTCATTAAATAATGATGCGGGATTGTTCGTGTTATTTTTTGTCTTCAGCATAATTGTGGGACTACTATCGGGAATATTTCCGGCAATGTTTCTTTCTAAATTAAACCCGGTGGTGGCGTTAAAAGATCTTGGCGGTAAATCAGTGTTGCCGAAACTGGCTTTTAGAAAAGTACTGCTCGTTGTACAATTTTCAGTCGCACTTATTTTTGTAGTTACGCTTATAAATTTATACCGGCAAACCAATTTTGTTATTAATGCTGATTATGGATTTCAAAAGAAAAATATTTTAAATATTGATCTGCAGGGTAATGATTATGCCACCGTAAAGCATACCATAGAAGGTTATAACGGAGTAAAAAAAGTATCAGGCGTTTCACATATAATGGGAACCTGGAGAGATATGAATGTGGATGTGCGCATACATCCTGCGGATGATAAAGTTACCGTACGTGATTACAGTATCGATGCAAATTATTTAAGTAATCTTAACCTTACATTAGTTGCAGGAAAAGATTTCACGGTTGATCTTCCTGCTGATCGCGAATTATTTGCAATCGTAAATGAAAATTTTTTAAAAAAGTTTCATTTGGGAAACCCAACAGAAGCGATTGGCAAAACGATTATGGTAGATGACAGCACCCCGCTTTCTATTTCAGGAGTTTTAAAAGATTTTCATTTTAAGCCGTTTACTTATAATCTCGAGCCATTATTGTTGCGATATAGTCCAAAAGATGTTGCTTATTTGAATGTACTCATTAATGAAAATGATAAAAAAAATACAATAGCGCAACTTGAGAAATCGTGGAGGAGTATTGACAGCAAGCATGATTTCAGTTTTAGCTTTTTTGAAGATGATATAAAAAATACCTATACGCAATTTGAAGACATTGGGAAAATGATACGGGTGATCGCATTAATGGCCGTGGTTATTGCATGCCTCGGTTTGCTTGGCCTGGTAATATTCAGCATCAAAAGACAGGTAAAAGAAATTGGAATAAGAAAAATACTGGGCGCGACCGTGTCACAGATCACATTCTTTGTTTCCAGGAGTTTTATGAAATTGCTGGCTATTGCCACATTGATAGGAATGCCATTAAGTATTCTTTTGAATGGTTTTTTGCTTAACACTTTTGCAACAAGAATTAATCCTTTGGCAGGATACATAGCCGGGTTTATTTCCTTATTATTTATAGCTTGCATTACTATAGGTTTTAAAATCATTCGTGCGGCTATGGCAAATCCGGTTAAAAGCTTAAGAAGTGAATAAAGACTGCTCTTACCCCTGAAGGGGACAGGGCAAGAGATTTAATTGTTATACCAGATAATTTATAAACTAAATAAAAAAATAAACTCAATAAATAAAATATGCTTCAGTTAAAGAATATTTATAAATGGATAAACACAGGCAGTAACCGAACGTTCCTTTTGAAGGATATCAACTTGCATATAAAACAGGGCGAGTTCCTTTCGATCATGGGGCCATCCGGTTCAGGGAAATCAACACTGCTTAATGTACTGGGTATGCTGGATGATGCCAATGAAGGGGAATATATTTTTATGGACCAGGATGTGTTAAAGCTTAAAGAGAAACAACGATCTGAGATTTATAAAACCCACATAGGTTTTGTTTTCCAGGCATACCACCTGATAGATGAGCTTACTGTTTATGAAAATATTGAAACGCCACTCATATACCAGAATATCAAATCTGCTGAAAGAAAAGCTATGGTTGCAGATATGCTTGACCGCTTCCAGATTGTTGGCAAAAAGGATCTTTTCCCTACCAATCTTTCGGGAGGCCAGCAACAACTCGTCGGTATTGCAAGAGCCTTAATTGTAAAACCTAAATTGATTCTTGCTGATGAGCCAACAGGTAATTTGAATTCGAAACAAGGGGAGGAGATCATGGATATTTTCAAACAACTAAACAGCGAAGGCGTAACAATAGTGCAGGTGACACATTCAGAAAAAAATGCTGCCTATGGAACAAAAATTATTCACCTGCTTGATGGAAGAATCGAGAAGGAATCTACGGGGAATTAAAAAGTGAAAAGGGAATATTGAGGTAAAAGGTGTTAGGTATATGCGACAAGAAAAAATATTCAACAAGAAATAACTACCGGCTGTCAAAAAATTATTTTTAATAATTACAAAATAAATATTTCCCGCCTCGTGTGGTTGGATAAGGTTACATTATGAAAGCGATTTTTCTATCCATATTATTTTTTATTAGTTGCATTGCAGATGCGCAAAATAAACTTACCCTGAAGCAAGCTATTGAAACAGGGATTGCCAATAACTTAGATGTAAACCAATCCGATCTGCAAACGCAGAGAGAAGATATTGTTTTAAAACAATCCAGGTTAAGCATGTTGCCAAACCTGAATGGCTCTGCCAATCATGGTACTAACAATGGGCGAAGCATCGATCCATTCACCAATGGATTTATTAATCAAAATGTGGATTATGCAAGCTACTCCGCCAGCAGCAGCATCCTGCTTTTTAATGGCTCGTCTCTACAGAACCGGATAAAATCTAACAGGTTAGGGCATGAGGCGTCGCAGCAGGAATTGCAGCAGGCAAAGGACAATCTTACCATAAATATTATCCTTGCCTATCTCAGCGTGCTCAGCGCTGAAGACATATTGGAGACTTCAAAAGGCCTTTCTACAGTTACTGAAAAGCAGGTGGAGCGCCTCAATATATTAAACCAATCGGGAGCAATTACTCCCTCTGATTATTATGATATTAAAGGGCAGCTTGCAAACGACCAGATTGCAATTGTAGATAATAAGGCGTCGCTTGAAACAGCAAAGCTTAACCTGGCCCAGTTATTAAATATTCCTTACGATAAAAATATGGAAGTTGAAAGAATGCCTTTGGAATCGTTTAATATTTCTTACAGCGCCGAGCCAGATAAAATATACCAGGCAGCCTTACAGCAGTTTGCCCGGGTAAAAGCAGTGCACCTGCGCACACAAAGTGCCGAAAAAAATATTCGTTCCGTAAAAGGAGAACTGTTTCCGAGGCTCACATTTAGTGGGGATATAAATACAAATTATTCAAATGCGGCAACTCAGGCAATTTTTTTGAATAGCATGCAGGTTCCTTCAAATGACTACGTAGTAGTTAACGGGTCGCAACTGCCTGTAATAACAAAGCAGGATAATTTTGATACAAAAAAAATAAATTATGGCGACCAGCTTAAGAATAATAAATTCACTTCTTTCAACCTGGGCTTAAGCGTTCCTATATTTAATGGCGCCCAGGTGAGGAGCCGTGTAAAGCTTGCAAAAATTGAATTTAAGAATAACGAGCTTATTGAGCAAAACACAAAAACAGAATTACAGCAATCCATAGAAAGAGCATACGTTAATTTCACTTCTACATCCGATAAATATAAAATCCTTCTCGACCAGGTAAACTCATTCCAGGAATCTTTTCATGCAGCAGAGATTCGGTTTAATGCTGGTGCTATCACATCAGTAGATTACCTTATCACAAAAAATAATCTTGACAGGACAAGCACTAATCTTATCATTTCAAAATATGATTTCGTGCTGAGGTCAAGGATCCTTGATTATTATGAGGGGAAAGCGTTGTGGTGAGATTGCACTGTGTTGCGGTAAGCCGACCGCATAACAATCAGTGAACAGTGCAATGTTAATCAGAAGTTTTCATTCC
>JBDUEG010000046.1:0-15035 GCA_040002575.1 Ginsengibacter sp. | reverse complement strand
ATTAAAAAAATTATTGCATCAACATATCGTTTCAGAATGAAACTTTCAAAACTTACAGGCATGGGAATTAATATTTTAGAAAATAAAACAAGTAAGAAAGCACTTGTGAATTTTTATTCTTTGGAAGCAACTACAAATTCAGGTGATAAAATTCCGTTTGAAAAATATTCCGGAAAAAAGGTTTTGATTGTAAACCTTGCAAGCCAATGCGGTTACACGCCCCAGTATTCGGAGCTGGAACAATTGAAACAGGAAAATAAAGAGATCATTATTCTCGGATTTCCCTCAAATAATTTTGGAGCACAAGAGCCAGGTACAGATAAAGAAATCGCCGACTTCTGTAAGGTAAACTACGGTGTAACCTTCCAGCTTTTTAAAAAGGACAGCGTCAGCGGGAAGGATAAGCAACCCGTCTATCAATGGTTAAGCGATATAAATAAAAACGGGTGGAACGACCGTGAGCCGCAATGGAACTTCTATAAATATTTGGTGGATGAAAATGGTAGCCTTTCAAAAATATTTTCTTCGTCTGTTTCGCCGGCTGATATATTTTTATAAAGTTGCAAAGCTTATAGCAACCTAAGCAGGTTTACACGGCGCACTTCTCATGATAGTTGATCAGTTCAATCACTGATCTTTCAAATTCATAGCCCTTGTATCGAACAACAATTTCTTCGAGCACTTCCATTATCTCGTCAACCTCTTTTAATGTAACCAGCTTAAGCCGGTATTCTTTTATATTCGGCATTCCTTTTAAATAATTAGTATAGTGCCTGCGCATTTCATTAATACCAACTACCGGCCCCTTCCATTCATAGGATTTTATTAAATGCTTTTTACATACGGCAACCCGCTCTTCAACTGAAGGCGGAGGTAACAAATTTCCAGTATTCACAAAATGCGTTATTTCATTAAATATCCAGGGATATCCAATTGCAGCCCGGCCAATCATGATGCCGTCAACACCATAACGGTTTTTATATTCAAGTGCCTTATGCGGCGAATCAATATCCCCATTTCCGAAAATAGGAATAGTGATCCTTGGGTTCTCTTTCACCTTTGCAATCAATCTCCAATCTGCTTCGCCTTTGTACATTTGTGTACGGGTGCGGCCGTGAATTGCCAACGCTTGTATGCCGACATCCTGCAATCTCTCTGCAACGTCTTCAATGTTCCTGGTATTATCGTCCCAGCCCAGTCTTGTTTTTACAGTTACAGGAAGCGAAGTACTTTTCACTACTGCTTCAGTTAAACGCACCATCAAAGGCACATCCTTCAATACACCGGCACCGGCTCCCCGGCATGCAACCTTTTTTACGGGGCAGCCGAAATTAATATCAAGTAAGTCTGGATTGGTAGCGTCTACAATTCTTGCAGCCAGGGAAAGGCTCTCTTCATCTCCTCCAAATATTTGGATACCTACCGGTTTTTCATAATCAAAAATGTCAAGTTTCTTCCGGCTTTTTATAGCGTCTCTTATAAGGCCTTCACTGCTTATGAATTCAGTATACATAAGATGTGCGCCATTGTCTTTACATACTGCTCTAAAAGGCGGGTCGCTCACATCTTCCATTGGTGCAAGCAATAAAGGAAATTCAGGAAGTTGTATGTTACCGATTGAAGGCATATAGTAAACTAATATTGAACAATGAATAGTGAAAGCCCTGATACTTTATAACTCACCCACTATTAAAATTGGCTGTAAATTTACGCACTTAAAATTGAGATGATGGCTGTTGACAGAAATTCAAAAAATGTAGGCTACCCGGCACAATTGGGAATATTCCTTGGTTTCGTTGGAGCAGGACTTATTCTTGGGGCACTCGTTTCCGTTTTAATATGGAAGATAATGACAGGGCGACCGATACTTTCAATGGCTGATGATATGTTGAAACCTCAATACTATAATGCAATCATGGCCATCCAGGCAATTTCTACTTTCTTCATGTTTTTTCTACCCGTCTATTTTTTAGCACTTATCTGTTACCGTAAGCCCGCAAGATTCATGGGTTTCAATACAAACGTTAGTTACAGACAATTCTTCATTGTTATAGGAATACTCATACTCACATTTCCATTGTCGGGCGCATTAGCTGAGCTTAATAATATTATTCCTATTCCAAAAAATCTTGCAGTAAAGTTTAAAGCAATGGAGGATGCGAGAGCACTGCAAGAGGCAGCATTGATTAACATTAACTCATTTTCAAAATACCTGGTGTCCTTACTTGTAATAGGCTTGCTACCCGGCCTTTTTGAAGAAATCTGTTTTAGAGCCGGATTGCAAAATATTTTTACACGCTGGTTTAAGGGACCCTGGATCGCTATCGTCTTAACATCAATAATTTTTAGCATCATTCATATTTCATATTACGGCTTTCTTGTTCGCTTTGCTTTGGGCGTTATACTCGGCCTTGTGTTTTACTATAGTGGCAACCTATGGCTTTCGGTACTATTTCATTTTTTATACAATGGATTGCAGGTAACTGTACTTTATGCAATTGCATCATCAGGGAAAAAGCCACCTGTAAAAGATATTGAACAAAGCTTTCCTTTGTGGGCGGGCATCATCGCCCTCATTTTAATCGCTTACCTGTTTCAACAATTTAAAAAGTATTCTTTATTGCAAAGGGCAAAAATTATAGAAGAGGATTTGCCGGATGATGATTTCCATAACTGGGCGACTGCTCAATCTTAATAATTTTAATGGCTTTTGATTCTAAAACATTTCAAACAAGAAGTCTCACTGCAGTCGTTTTTGTAATTGTAATGTTGGCAGGGCTTCTTTGGAATGGATGGAGTTTTATTTTTCTTTTTACAATTATTCACTTTGGTTGTTGGTATGAATTTATAAGACTGATTAAAAAAATTAGTAGTACAAGATGGTGGCTTTTTCTTCCGCTGGGTTTACTATATATAACACTTCCAATATTGTTATTGATGCTGTGTGGATTTCCTGGTACTAATCTGATTTTACTCCGGCAGAACTATCACGGTGCCTGGAATTATTCCCCGGTACTTCCCTGCGGCATTATTTTTTCAATCTGGATAAATGATACCATGGCTTATATAGTTGGATCATTGATCGGCAAAACGCCATTATCGAAAATTTCGCCTAAAAAAACCTGGGAAGGAACTATTGGCGGGGCTCTACTCTGCATTTTGACTATTTCACTAATCGGTAAAGCAATTATTTATTACAGCTGGAAAGATTGGTTTATTATCGCTTCCTGTTGCGCCGTCTTCGGCACTCTCGGTGACCTCCTCGAAAGTAAACTCAAGAGGATGGCCAAGGTGAAAGACAGTGGAACTTTTATGCCTGGTCATGGTGGATTTTTAGACAGGTTTGATTCATTATTAATAGCTTCGTTGCCAGTCGGTTTGTATTATTTTTTCTTTATGTAGTGCGCTGAAAATTGATAACACTTCTTCCCTTTCAACTTTTTATATTTGTAGTTAAACTTATTGGATGAACATTCACAAAGAGGGCTATAAATCTATTGCATTGAGCGCTTTGATTTTTGGGGCTGTCAATATTATCTTCTTCTATTTTTTTAGTGCTTCCATGCCTGTAGTCTCCTGGATCATTTTTGGGGGAAGCCTCCTGGTTTTGCTGTTTATTATTTCCTTTTTCCGTTCACCGAAAAGAAACTATACCGTTGCCCATCACCAGGTTATTTGCCCTGCTGACGGAAAAGTTGTGGTTATTGAGGAGACTATAGATCCTGAATATTTTAATGACAAACGACTGCAGGTTTCAATTTTCATGAGCCCGGCGAATGTGCATATCAACCGTATTCCAATGTCCGGGGAAGTTTTATACAGTAAATATCATAAAGGGAAATATCTCGTAGCGTGGAATCCGAAATCATCTACTGAAAATGAAAGACATTCTGTGGTCATAAAAAGTGATAATGCTATAATACTTGTGAAGCAAATAGCCGGTGCCGTGGCAAAGCGAATTGTAAATTATCTCCAAGTAGGCCAGCAGGTGGAACAAGGTACTGAAATGGGATTTATAAAATTTGGCAGCAGGGTTGATGTTTTACTTCCCGTAGGTACGGAGTTAAATGTGGGGCTGAACGAAGCCGTGAAAGGAGGTGTAACTGTGCTGGCAACTATTGATACATTAATTCCTGCTGAAGAAAATATGCAGCCTGCTGAAAAAATTGGAGAAAGCTTTTAAAAATGACTATTGTTTGGCTAACTATATACGATGTCGCCGCAATTATTTACCACAAGCCACCAAGTACACCAAAGTAATATTAGACGGCCTTCGTGCCTTCGTGGGATTAATGCTTAACATAATAACATCAAGTATCGGCGTTTCTGGATGAAGACGTATCCTGAATAGCACTTCGTTCTTGGTAATATTCCCAACACCTGTGAAAACGTTTTGATTAAGTAATGCATCACAGACGAGGTCATTGGGTATTTCTTTTAATTTTTTCCTGGCAGTTTTGAATCAAAGCTGTCATTCATTACGTCAGAAGTCCAGTCATATACATTATTAATATTTCCCTCAATAAATTTTATCAAGCAGGTATAAAAAAACATACATCAATGCTTCTGGACATAGCAAATTAATAGGGAATCTTTCCTTTGGAGTAAAACTTTATAAAAAAGTGAAATAAAATTGGTAAAATCCTTAATTGTTATCAACCCGCTTTCCGGAGTTGTTTTCGCCACCTGTGTCATCTTGTGATGCAAGCGCATCTTCAGATGGATCTTCCTGCGATTTTGATGGAGCCGGGTTCTCCTTAGGTGACTGTTTTGATGTTATTTCATTTTGCTCGTTATAACCGGCCGTAGTCACCGAACCTTTTTTTGAGCCACTTTGTTCTTTTCTTCTTTCGTAGTATTTTTTTGACCTGGATTTCATGCTTTTAGAATGATTTTTAAACTCATGTTACTCTTCGTTATCTTCTACACTGGTTGCCTCATCTTTCTCAGCTTCTGCCGGACTTACATTTTTTATTGAAAGTTGAAACTTAGTATTGAGACTAACTTCATAATTATTATCCAGCAAAATTTGTTTCGCAGCATCGTCCTCAAGTATCACAGATGCGAGATGCATCGCCAACGTTGAGCCACTTATAACATTCCCAACCTTACCATCAGTAAATTCTATAGTAAACTTATAACCAGCTTTACGGCCCGTGCCAGCTCTTTCAAAATCAACCCGGTTTAAGTCCAAAACCTGGTTTTCGGCGGCTGATTTCTTCATTAAGATTTTGATGATGGGTAAATATTTTTTCCAAATGTGATTATACATGAAAGGATTATATTTTTAATATTGTCGTATAAAGAAGAAACATCCGGGAAAGAAATACCGGTAAATGGCGTAAATATAAGTTAACCTCCGTATATAAAATTACAGCAATTTTTTTTCACCACTTAAACTTATCGGTAATTTTAAAAAGTCTTAGCTGATAAACGTCTAAACATTGAAAAATGCACTTTAGATTACTTTGCCTTTGAAATTTTATTTACGAAATGTGCATCATCTATTCGGTGCTTGTTAGTAAAACCGGATACCAATCTTTCAACTACGAAAGCAATGCCATACCAAACAGTACAAATAGGAAATTAACAACTTAGCAGCAGTCATTTGTAAATTAATGATACATCTACATTAAGTATTCATTAAATTTGTCTCAGTCAAAAAACTTTCTAATTGAATGCCATTTGAATTAAAGATTCCTGACTCGGTTGCAAGGTTGCTGAATCTTCCGGCAAGTTCGCCCAAGCGACAGCAGCTGAAAGTATTAAGGAGATTACTTAGAAAATCGAGGTTCACAGAGTTCGGGCAAAAGTTTCTCTTTGATAAAATTCTTATGAGCCGGCATCCCGGTAAAGCATTTCAAAATATTGTACCTACCTACAACTATAGTAAAATTTTTCACGAGTGGTGGCATCGGGCTCTTGATGGAAAACCGGATGTTTGCTGGCCCGGAATCATAAAATTTTTTGCTTTAAGCAGCGGTACCAGCGAATCTTCGAGTAAATATATACCTATTACTAAAGAGCTGATAAGGGCTAATACTATTACGAGCATCCGGCAACTTCTTAGCCTGGCTTCTTACACAAAGGTTCCAAAATCTTCTGTTGGCAAGGGATGGCTAATGCTTGGGGGTAGTACCCACTTACAAAAAACGGCAACTTATTACGCAGGCGATTTAAGTGGTATTCAGGCTAAAAATATTCCTTTTTGGTTTCAGGGCGTTTGTAAACCAGGCAAAAAGATTGCCCGGCAAAGGGACTGGACAAAAAAATTGGACGAGATCGTGGAAAAGGCTCCGGATTGGGACATTGCATTTTTGGTTGGTGTACCGGCATGGGTACAGCTCTGCATGGAGAAGGTGATAGAAAGATATGATCTTAAAAATATACATGAGATCTGGCCGAACCTTGCATTTTATGTGCATGGAGGCGTAGCGCTTGAACCTTATAAAAAAGGCTTCAACCGCTTGCTTGGCAAGCCGATAACTTATATTGAAACTTATCTTGCCAGCGAAGGATTTCTTGCTTATCAAAGCCGGCAGGATGCTGAGGGAATGAGGCTTGCAATAAATAACAACATTTTTTTTGAGTTCGTTCCCTTTGACTATAAAAATTTTGACAGCGAAGGAAATATGTCAGATGATGCGGAAGTATTGATGATACACGAGGTTGAATTAAATAAAAACTATGCGTTGTTAATAAGCACAAACGCAGGCACCTGGCGTTACCTTATTGGGGATACCATACAGTTTGTGGATCTGGAAAAATGTGAAATCATAATAACCGGCCGCACTCAACATTTCCTTAGCCTAGTAGGTGAGCACCTTAGCGTAGATAACATGAATAAAGCCATTAATGTTGTAAGCGAAGAGCTGAATATATCAATTGGCGAATTCACTGTTGCCGGTGTTCCATATGGTAATCATTTTGCTCATCATTGGTTTATTGCCACTGACGATAAAGTGAACTCAGAGACCTTGAGGATTATGATTGATGAAAAACTCAAGGAGCTAAATGATGATTATGAAGTAGAAAGGAAGCATGCCTTAAAAGAAATTTTTGTTGATGTGCTTAGTGAAGATACATTTATGAATTTTATGAAAGCCAAAGGCAAGGTTGGCGGACAACATAAATTTCCGCGGGTACTTAAAGGTAAAATGCTGGAAGACTGGCAAAAGTATTTAAAAGGAGCTAAAGTCTAATTTAGATTACAACAGGCATGTTTTTAAAGTTCTTCTTTTTAACTTGTAGCTCGCTACCTTCTTGTTCACTTAAATTATTTCCCTTTCATGGTAGATATTCTCGAAGCAATTCTAAAAGGTATTGCGATGGGTCTGCTTCTTATAATATCTGTTGGCCCTGTAATTTTCACCATAATAAAGCACAGCATCAATAATGGAAAAGAAGGTGGGTTCAGTTTTATCATAGGAGTTTGGTTCAGTGATTTTTTATTAGTTGTATTAAGCAATGTTTTTTCTGAATTAATTGCCCAGCTTATGGATTTCAAGAAACCGATCGGTGTGGCGGGGAGTTTTTTTTTGATAGGCATGGGCATTTACTATTTATTTTTCAAAAAAGTTACACTTCATCCGGAAGATATTTCTTTGCCTCCATTAAAAGCAAGTGATCATGCAAAGATTGCACTGCAGGGATTTTTATTAAACACGCTTAATCCTGCGGTAATGGCCTTTTGGCTCACTGCTGCAACCGCAATCGCTGTAACACATACTGTGAGAGAGCGCATAATTATTTTTCTAACTGCGCTCCTTTTGAACATGACTGCAGATGTGGCCAAGGTAACACTCGCTGGTAAGCTAAGATCAAAATTGACCATAAGAAATATCAGGCTTATCAATAAAGTCTCAGGTCTTATCTTACTTATTTTCGGTACCATACTGCTATTCGGTGCATTATTTTTAATAAAAAAATACCGTGCTTAATGAAGCGCCTTTTAATTTGCTTTATATGTTTATGCTCCTTATTATTTTCAAGAGCACAATCTTCTGATATACTTATTCTAAAAAAGAATGACAGGACTTTTAAAACTTTTTTCCCCGGTAATCCTATAAGCTTCACAACTGCCTCTGGCTATTATGATGGCTTCATCACTTCTATAAACCACGATACGCTTTTTCTTATTCAATATGATATAAGGCAAAGGCCTTCAAATTTTGGGGTGTACTTCCTTGATACAGTTGCAACATATCGGTATGGCATCAATTACAAACAAATAAATGCCTTCAATAAAAACATTGATAAAAAATTCAATTGGTCAGGATCGGGCGGCGCTTTATTCGGAGGAGGCATTCTGCTAACAACGGTTGGCCTGGGCACCTGGATTTTTTCAAAGCCTAACACCAGGTACTATGCTAGCCCTTACCTTATAGGAAGCGCCGCCGTACTTGCCGGGATCGGGTATCTGCTAATTAAGTCGGGAGGCAACGGCCTGCAAATAGGAAAAAAATATTCACTGGAATACGTGCCAGTAAAGTAAAAATATTTACTGTTGGGTAAAAGCAAGAAAGTAAAAAACAAAAGCACTGCATCAAAAGTTGCCAGGATCGTTCTTAAGACTTTTCTCTATGCCTTCTTGTTTTCATTGTTATATATTCTTTTCTGTAAATGGATCAACCCGCCAATAACCATTACTCAGATAGGTAGTCTTCTCCATGGCTATGGTTTACATAGAGATTATGTTGATGAAAGTGAAATGAGTTCCAATATTAAACTGGCAGTACTTTGCGGAGAAGACCAGCTTTTTCCGGATCATAACGGGTTCGATTTTAAAAGCATTCAAAAAGCCATGAAGCATAATCAGAAAAGCAAATCTTTAAGGGGCGCCAGCACCATAAGTCAGCAGGTAGCAAAAAATGTTTTTCTATGGCAACACGGTGGTTATTTCCGTAAAGGCCTCGAAGTTTATTTCACGTTTATGATTGAGAAGCTCTGGAGTAAAAAAAGAATCCTTGAGATGTATTTAAATGTGGCAGAAATGGGTAAAGGGATTTTTGGAGTAGAGGCTGCAGCGCAACAGTATTTTCACAAGCCAGCAAAAAATCTATCAAGGAAAGAAGCAGCTCTTATTGCTTCTTGTCTTCCTAACCCAATTGGCTACACAATACAACCTTTGTCAAAACGCGTGGCATACCGGTATCCCTGGATTTTACGACAAATGAATAGCCTTGAAAAGGATCCGGATGTAAAATTATTATTAAAATAAATTTAGTTTCAATTGGATCATCAGGATATGTCGTCCACAAACTTTGCGGCTCTTCCAAATCTCTCGTTGTAATTGCCCGTGATATTAACCCACGGAATCGCCTGGCTTACCATAATGTCTTTATAATAATAGTAAAGCTTTTGCCGTGTAGCCAAATCGGGATATTCCCGTAATTCATCCGCAACCCAGTCTATATCCGGACTACAAAGAATGTAACCGTCGTAGCATCTTTCTGCAATGCGGTTTAATATCCAATTATGGCACTTGTTAAACACATATTCGCTCCATACCTTCATTACGTACATGTCTGTGTCAATAAATAACATTGAGTTTCCAGTTTCAGATTTCACCTTTTGGATGAATTTTTCTTCGAGACCGATTTGACCTTTTGCAATTATGAGGAGATCCTCGTAAGAATAATCAGTTCCATTTTTCAAAAGATATTCCCTCGCATATTCCGGCAACCATTGGGTTTTGTAATGTTCTGCAAGTTGGCCACACAAGACACTCTTGCCCGTAGACTCAGGCCCGATGATTACAAATTTTTTGACTACTCCCACTCAGATGACGTTGTTTTTTTCAAAGATAAATTTATTAGCCCGTCGTTTCCACTCGTACAATCCCCAAAAAGCCATTATCAAAAGAATCAAATAATAAACGCTCGTAAACACATAATGCTTTACAAAGTATAAGGGAATAGATGCAATATTCGTTGCTATCCACCAGTACCAACTTTCCACTTTCTTACGAGCCATCAGCCACATCCCGGTGAATGCTGTTGCACTTGCAAAGGCGTCGGCCCAGGGTATGGCACCGGCACCGGGGGCAAAATCTTTTTTTAGATAAGTCAATGCAATGAAGATCACAATGTAGAACGACGCAAAAAATAATATTTCGTGTAGCCATTCCTTTTTATCAGACCAGGTGATCACCACTATATGTTCTTGCTGCTGATTTTTCTTTGCCCATAATATCCATCCATAAATATTCATGATGGTATAATACAAGTTCACAGAAGCTTCTCCATAAAGACTTCCATTGATACTTATAAAGATATATGGAACTGTATTGGCCAGCCCGATCGGATAAACTAATATGTTTTCTTTGCGACTGTACCAAACACTCACGATACCAAAAATAACGGCAATAAATTCCAGCCATGAGGTCTGGCGGATATCAAGAAAGAACTGCTCAATAATTTGTGTAAAGCTCAATGTAAATTCTGAATGCCAAAAGTAAGTTAGAAATGACGTTTCATTCCACCATAATTATTCATCCTAAAAAAAGAGGAAGCATTTCTTTCAAAATGCTTCCTCTTAAAATTATTAATAAAATACTTATTCCGCTTCAGCAACCACTTCTCTTACTTCAGGTATCATTCTCTTCATCATACCTTCTATACCTGCCTTTAATGTGATCATTGAAGAAGGGCATCCGCTGCAGCTCCCTTGTAGCATAAGGTTTACTTTGCCATCTTCATAGCTTCTGAATTGTATGGCGCCACCATCCATCTCTACTGCAGGCTTTACATAATTTTCGAGGAGTTCCTTTATGCGTTTTACCACATCGTCGTCATCAGCACTTACCACATTACTGCTTTCAGACTTCATTGCTGCAATTTCTTCTTCATTCACAACAGGTTTACCATCTTCCAAATATTCCTTTAAAAATTGTTTAATCGAAGGAATAACGTCCTGCCAATCTTCGGTACTGGTTGTTTTTGTAAGCGTTACAAAGTTACTGGCTATAAAAATTGACTTGATAAAAGGAAATGTAAATAACTCCATTGCGAGCGGCGATACCGATGCACCCTTTTCATCCTGGAAGTCTATACTCTTTCCTGGATATAAAAGTTTATTAGCAACGAATTTCATCGTCTCGGGGTTTGGAGTCATTTCAGTATAAATGCTTATTACCGGATTACCTGTTTTGATCATAAAAAAAATTGAGAATACAAATTTACTTGAAAATAAAGTTTAAAGAATTTTACGCCTGTTAACTTAAAGAAAGGATACTAATTTTTTCCTTTCTCGAAACATCAATCTACAATTCTGAGTTTTGCATAATTGAGCATTATTTTTTTTTCACCATTATGCTCAAATCTAACAGTTGCGACCGGATTGTGGGCCGCGCCTTCCATTGTCACAACTTCACCAAAGCCAAATTTTTGATGTTCAATTTTTTGGCCAGCTGTTAAATTACTCGTATCACTTGCTGTAAAGCCCTCAGTAGGAGTATGTTCTTTTATTTTTATTACTGTAGCGGTATTTATATAAGCCGGTTTATCGACATAGCGTGGCCTCTCATCAGCAGCTTTACGTGCAAAGGAACTTTTTGTTGTATCGAAAGGATTCCAATGACTGGTTTGATTATTACGCATATTACCTGCAGCATAAGATCTATCCAGCCTTTCTGCTGGAAGTTCGTCAATAAATCTGCTTGGTTCATTTTGCGAGAGGTTGCCAAATCGATAGCGTGTATTCGCATAAGTAAGCCAAAGCATTTTCTTTGCCCTGGTTATTGCAACATAAAATAATCGCCGTTCTTCTTCAAGCTCCTCCCGTGTATTTATTGACATAGCATTAGGAAAAAGTGTTTCCTCAAGGCCCCCGACAAACACGACTGGAAATTCAAGTCCTTTTGATGCATGTATTGTCATTAGCTTCACCACGTTGCTTTCACCTTTATCTTCATCTGCATCTGTAAGCAGGGTAATCTGCTGCAAATAACTTCCAAGGCTCTTATCCAGCAGTTCTCCATCTTCAGTAGGCGTTTCTGTAAATTCCTTTATAGAGTTAAGCAACTCCTGGATGTTTTCATACCTGGCCAGGCCTTCTGTGGTTTTATCATTGAATAGCTCTTTCACTATACCTGTGTGTTTTCCTACAAGTATTGAGAGATCGTATGCATTCTTCTTTTGCAATTCACTTTGAAACATCCTGATCGTTACTACAAAGTTGCTTAAAGCTTCAAGTGCTCCGGCCCTATAACCGAACTCGGCGGCACGTTCAATGACATTCCACATGGAGATATCATTTTCATTTGCATATAAAACTGCCTTTTCGATTGTTGTTTTTCCAATTCCCCTCGCTGGAAAATTAATAATTCTCTTAAGTGCTTCTTCATCTCCAGGATTCAAAATCACTCTCAGGTAGCTTAAAAAATCTTTGATTTCCTTTCTCTGGTAAAAGCTAATACCCCCATAAATCCGGTAGGCAATATTTAAGCGCCGTAAGCTTTCTTCAAAGCTTCGGCTTTGTGCATTAGTACGGTATAAAATAGCAATATCATTGTTGAGAAAATGATTTCTGAGTTTTAGTTCCTGTATAGCATCAGCAACATATTTTCCTTCATCATTATCCGTCGCAGTACGCACGAGTTTTATCTTTTCTCCCTCACCATTGCTGGTCCATAGCTTTTTTGGCAACTGGCCTTTGTTATTGGCTATTACGTTATTGGCAACGTGAAGTATGCTTTGTGAGCTACGATAATTTTGTTCCAGCATTACAATTTTTACTTCATCATAATCTTTTTGAAATTGGAGAATATTTTCAATGGTAGCGCCCCGAAAGCTATAGATACTTTGAGCATCGTCACCCACGACAGCCACATTTTCGTGCATCGCTCCCAATAATTTTATTATCTGGTATTGAGATGTATTCGTATCCTGGTATTCATCGATCATTATGTACTTGAATTTCCGCTGATACTTACTCAGACTTTCCGGGTGCGTACTTAGCAACAGATAAAATTTTAGTAGCAGATCGTCAAAATCCATAGCGCCGTTTTTAAAACAACGCTTACAATAGGCTTCGTAAATCTGGCCCGTCATAGGCCTGTTCGCACGCATGTCTTCCTGTTGCAGGCCATAGTCGCTTATATATTCTGCGGGAGTTATTAAGGCGTTTTTTGCCCCTGATATTCTATTATATATTGTAGCTGGTTTATAATGCTTATCATCCAGCCCCAATTCATTCACCACTGTTTTTACAACACTTTTAGCATCATCAGTATCATAGATGGTAAAGTTGCGGGGATAGCCAAGCTTATCAGCTTCGGCCCTTAATATTCTTGCAAACACTGAATGAAATGTGCCAATGTAAAGGTTTCTTGCTTCGTTATTACCTAAGATCTTTTCAACTCTTTCTTTCATTTCAGCAGCAGCCTTATTAGTAAACGTGAGTGCCAATATATTAAAAGCATCTACACCTGATGCTAAGAGATGAGCAATCCGGGTAGTAAGCACTTTAGTTTTACCACTGCCTGCTCCTGCTACAATCATTATAGGACCATCGCGGTGCAACACCGCTTCCCGCTGTGGTTCATTCAAGCCTTCTAAGTAATCATGCATACCGCAAAGTTACAGAAAGCGCAAAGGTTTTACCAGCTTTCAATTTGTAATTTGTTATGACACGCCAGCATTTTATGAGACACAGCTATCCGCTCATACCGATTTTTATAAGGATACTTTTTTATTACTAAAATAGTCAAGAACGTGTTCACTCATTATTAATCTCACTTCAGAATATTATTATAATGCTTTAGCTATCTCCTTAACTTAATATTAACGAAACCCTTGTCTGCACAGCATTACCTCTGATAACAATGCGCTATGAACTGCCTCATGTTGCACATAATTTTATCTCAGATTACGTAACCATTAAAATAAAAAATCATGAAAAAATTTCTTGTTATCTGCCTTGCAGCAATGCTCACCGCAACCGCCTCTTCCGCTGCTCCTGTAAACGAAAAAGTTTTAAAAGTATTTGCAACTTCATTCCCTGAAGTTCAGGAAACGACCTGGTATAATTATGATACCTATTATTCAGTATATTTTAAAATTACGGGCGATTTAAAATGTAGAATTGATTATGATCCTGAAGGAAATATTATTTCTACAACACGATATTATTCCTCAGAATCGCTACCGCCGTTTATAAGAGGGAGGGTCAATCAAAAATTTCCGGGCAAAAAGATATTTGGAGTGACAGAGATTTCTTCTGCTGATGAAATGGCTTATCATATCGTACTAGAAGATGATAAAACCTGGTACAATGTGAAGTCAGATGCGACAGGCTCTATAAGTGTAGAAAAGAAAATGGTTAAGGCAGAAAATTAATTTGTGATCAAACATTCTATTGATTTGTAAAAGGGAAACTTTTTACAAATTTTTTTTTATATAACCTTTCATGCAGAATCGCTTACACTAAAAATTAAATGCAATATTTTTTATCCTGGCGCCGTTATATTTTTTCAATATCAATTATATGAATACAAATAACAACACTTCGCCAACGTGGCTATCTAATTTCGTCCGGCTTTTCTTATCGAAGTTTACGCAAAACCCGGAATTTTATAATATCAAATATTACACAAAACTTAAGAGCAGGAATCGTCGTCACCAAAGTAGCTGGTGATGGAAAAGCACAATAGCGAAGTAAGCATTTTTCGGAATTTACTAAGGTAAAAAAGAGTGATAGTGCTATTGTAAGATTATGAAAAACTTTCTTTCTTTAACCTATCAATAACCTTAAAAACCATCTTATGAAAACTCAAGTTTACTCCAAAAAAACATTGTTCTCTGTATTCTTCAGCAATTTTTCTAAGGGCTTCCTTTCACTTTTTGAATCCGGGAATAAAAAAGACTTTCAAAGACTGAAAGATTTCATCACGACTGAATCTTTTAACTAAAGAGATATTCTACATCTTCTTTACTGAGGCTTTTAACAAAAGTCTGGTCGTCCGCAATTAGTTCTTTAGCAAGGATGCGTTTTCGTTCCTGAAGTTGCAAAATTTTATCTTCGATCGTATCCTT
>JBDUEG010000045.1:0-15046 GCA_040002575.1 Ginsengibacter sp. | reverse complement strand
TGTATTGCTCTTTATCTTTTTTGCACACTAATAAAACATCGTCTGTATCAACAACGATGAAATCATCAAGTCCCTGCAGTACAATCAATTTGTTGCTATCAGCATGTACGACATTTTTGCACGAGTCAAACAGGATGGTATTATTTCCTGTTACAGCATTATCATAATGATCTTTTTCAATATTTTCATAAGCGCTTCCCCAGGTGCCAAGATCACTCCAACCAAACGAAGATGGAATTACATAAACATTATCAGCCTTTTCAAGAATCCCATAATCTATGGAAATATTTATGCAAAGAGGATAAATCAAGTTTATCACTTCTTGCTCATCAGAAGTCACCAGGGCTTTTTTTGCTCCATCAAAAACCTCATGAATTTCAGGTAGATATTTTTCAAAAGCGGTAATAATACTTTTTGTACGCCACACGAAAATGCCAGCATTCCATAAGAAATCGCCGCTTATAATAAAATTTTTGGCGAGGTCAATGTCTGGTTTTTCCGTAAAGGTTTTTACTTTGTAAATATTATCAGTCACGGCATGCTGCTCATATTGAATATAGCCGTAGCCGGTGTTAGGTGATAAAGGCTTAATGCCAAGAGTAACCAGCGCATTATTTTTTTCGGTAAACTCTAAAGCTTCAAGACTTACTTTAATAAAAGCAACATCGTCCATTATCAGATGATCAGCCGGCGCACAGATTAGATTGCTTTCCGGGTTTAGCTCATTTAATTTATATGCAACGTAAGCAACGCACGGAGCAGTATTTTTTCTTGAAGGCTCGCATAGAATGTTTTCGGATCGTAAAAGTGGTAACTGTTCAGCAACGATATTTTTGTATTGTACTGATGTTACTACATAAATGTTATCAGGAGGAATATATTGAGCAAACCGATCGTATGTTGCCTGTATTAAAGTTTTACCCTGGTTAAGAATATCTAAAAATTGCTTTGGATGATTCATACGGCTGACAGGCCAAAATCTGCTTCCAATACCGCCCGCCATAATAGCAACGTAATTATTTTTATTCATAAGCTTAATTAAATAATGCCTTCCCGAATAAGGTCATGAAGGTGTAAGATACCTGCGTAGTCACCTTTGTTGGTTACAATAAGTTGTGTTATATTTTTTTTTCTCATCACATCAAGAGCGGTAACGGCCAGCTCTTCTGTACTAATTGTTTTGGGGTTTACTGTCATGATGTTTTTTGCCCTAACCGCATCGAGGGTGATGTCCCTCTCAAGCATCCTTCTTAAATCGCCATCAGTTATTATTCCAAGCAACTTTTCTTCTTCGTCTAAAACAACTGTTGCACCTAAACGCTTTTTAGTGATTTCTATTATTACATCCTTAAGTAAATAATCAGGCTTTACAACAGGCTTTTCATTATTTATAAAAAGATCGCCAACCCGCAAATATAATTTTTTGCCAAGAGTTCCTCCGGGATGAAACTTGGCAAAATCATCTGAACCAAAACCTTTTATTTCCATAAGGCAAATTGCAAGAGCGTCTCCCAAAACAATTTGAGCCGTTGTACTGCTAGTAGGAGCAAGGTTGTTTGGGCACGCTTCTTCAGCCACCGTTGAATTCAAAATAACATCTGCACAATTTGCAAGGTAGCTTTGAATGTTGCCCGTCATGGCAATAATAGTATTCTTAAAATTTTTTATAAGGGGAATCAAAACCTTTATCTCCGGGCTATCCCCGCTTTTGCTAATAATCATTACAACATCATCTTGCTGCACCATTCCGATATCTCCATGAATAGCATCTGCTGCATGCATGAATAAGGATGGCGTTCCGGTGCTGTTAAGTGTTGCAACAATTTTTTGCGCTACAATAGCGCTTTTGCCAATACCGCTTATGACAAGCCTCCCTTTGCATTCATTTATAACAAGCACAGCTTTTTTGAAATCTTCATTTATTAAATCTGACAATTCATCTATTGAACGGGCTTCGATAGAGATAGTTTTTTTTGCAGAAGCAATGATGTTATAACTGTTCATTTTATAAAAAAGAAAGCATTAAAAGATATTAAAACAATACAAATGAAAATGTAAACCTACTTAAATTGAGAATTGAAAAAAGCTTTAATTGATGTAATCTAATCTTCGTATCTTAACCATATAAGCGTTGTAAAGAAAAGACTATTTATGTTAAACTATTCTGCAGCGTATAAATCCAGGAATTCATTTGTACTAACTTTGATTTTTTGATAAAATGTGGAAAAGAAAAGAAAAAAATGACTACAACAAAAGCAAAAACCAAAAACCAGCACCCTACTTCTTCGCTATCCAGTGTCGCCAAAAAAAGTAACTCAGGAAATCTCTCGGCTCATTTACAAAAGCATTTTGGGTTTAAAAGTTTTAAAGATCCACAGGAGGAAATAATTGAAAACCTCCTTGATGGAAAAGATACATTCGTGATAATGCCAACCGGTGGCGGTAAAAGCCTTTGCTATCAGTTGCCGGCTTTAATAAGTGAAGGATGTGCGATCATTGTTTCGCCGCTAATTGCTCTAATGAAGAACCAGGTCGATCTTGTTCGTGGTTATAGCAGTGCTGATCACATTGCTCACTTTCTCAACAGCACATTAAACAAAGGGCAACAAAAAATCGTGAAAGAGGATCTTATTTCAGGCAAAACAAAAATGCTCTATGTAGCACCCGAAACGCTCACGAAAGAAGAAAATGTCCTTTTTTTTAAAGAATTAAATATTTCTTTTTTTGCTGTTGATGAAGCGCATTGTATAAGTGAATGGGGGCATGATTTCAGGCCTGAGTACAGGAGATTAAGGGAGATAATGGACAATATCAATAAAGAAATTCCTGTGATTGCATTAACGGCCACCGCTACACCTAAAGTGCAGAGCGATATTGTCAAGAACCTTGGCTTAAGAAATCCTAAAATTTTTATATCTTCTTTTAATCGCCCAAACCTTTATTACGAGGTGCAGCCCAAATTAAAAAAGGAACATACAGTAAAGAGTATAGTTAAATTCATTTCTCAAAACAAAGGTAAAAGTGGAATTATCTACACTCTCAACCGAAAGACAACTGAGGAGCTGGCAGAGATGCTTATGGCAAATGGGATACAAGCGGTCGCATACCATGCAGGCCTGGACGCGAAGTTGAGGGCGAAAAGACAAGACCAGTTTTTAGGAGAAGATGTGCAGGTAATTGTTGCAACAATTGCCTTTGGAATGGGTATAGACAAGCCGGATGTCCGCTTTGTTATTCACTATAACATTCCAAAATCTATTGAAAATTATTACCAGGAAACAGGTAGAGCCGGTAGAGATGGGCTCGAGGGAAAATGTATTCTTTACTATTCACATAAAGATGTTGCGAAGCTTGAACATTTAATGAAGGATAAGTCGCTAAGTGAAAGGGAAGTCGGTGGACAGTTGATTAATGAGACAGTTGCTTACTCTGAAACTGCCGTATGTCGCAGGAAGATGCTTTTAAATTATTTTGGGGAAGGATATGATATCGATAACTGCGGCGGTAAATGTGACAACTGTAAAAACCCTAAGGAACTTATAGAGGCAAAAAACGAAACGCTGATTGCATTGAGAGCTATTAAAGCTCTCGACGAAAGATTCACTATTGGATACATGATAGCCGTTATTTTGGGTAAGGCGAATCCCCAAATAAAAATGTATAGGCATGATGAAAGCGCTGTCTTTGGTAGCGGTAAGGAACGGGAAGCACATTTCTGGAATTCCTTATTAAGGCAAATGCTTCTTGAACACCTTATAACAAAAGATATAGAGGATTATGGCGTTTTAAAAGCAACAAAGAAGGGCGAGGCTTTCCTAAAAAAGTCAAAGTCATTTAAGATAGCTCTTAATCATATATTCGAAGAAGCAGGCGAAGAGGACGAAGAGAGTGTTGATAGTAACGATGCTATTTCTGCAGATGATGAGCTTTTCGAGATATTGAAAGCACTTCGCCAACAGGAGGCAAAGAAACGCAACCTTCCTCCATTTGTCATTTTCCTGGAAAATAGCTTACAGGATATGGCCACACTATATCCTACTACATTAAAAGAGTTAGAAAAGTGCCAGGGAGTGAGTGTGGGTAAAGCATTAAAATTCGGTCGTTCATTCGTAGATGTTATTGCAAAATATGTTGCGGAAAAGGACATTGAAAAGCCAGATGATTTCATAATGAAAAGTGTTGTGAACAAAAACAGTAATAAGGTTTTCATTATTCAAAACGTCGACAAGAAGATGCCCCTTGAAACGATTGCAAAACATAAAACCCTGAAGCTGGAAGAGCTACTTGAAGAAATGGAAACTATCGTTGCGAGCGGCACGAAACTTAATCTTGATTATGCGATTGAAGACCTTGTAGAAGAATATGAAAGAGATGAAATCATTGATTATTTTAAAGGTTGCCAGACATCAAGCCTCGAAAAAGCACGAGAAGAGCTTTCTGACGGTAATTATTCTCTCGAGCAATTAAAAATTATGCGAATAAAGTTTCTATGTGAATATGGTAACTGATGCATGGCTTTATCATAAATAAAATTGAATTTTTATTTTACTTGAATAATTCTAATTTTGCCGACCTATGGTGCGGTAGCTCAGTCGGTAGAGCAAAGGACTGAAAATCCTTGTGTCGGCGGTTCGATCCCGCCCCACACCACTCACCCCTTTTCAAGGGGTTTTTTGTTAGGAAGACTTCTTCTATATTATAATCAAAGAAATTCCAATATACTTACCAATTGATGTGTTGATATGCCTGAAAATATTTATCCTGAAAATAAAAAGCTCCGTAAAAAATTTGCCCGACGAAGCCAACGTTCGAAGAAAAAGCAAATCTTTGATCTTCTTATTAAAGCAGTTAAGAGAGACCCGTTTAAAATCTTTTCTATTGTGTTAGGAGGACTCTTATTAATTATTATAACTATTTTATTTATTCTGTATACCAGAGATTTGCCAGTGATTAAGTCAAATTAAGAAATACAACCGCAGTTATAGCTATTCTACTTTTTCCAGATTTACCGAACACTAACAGTCAAGCATAAACGATTCCACCAATCATCTTCCCATATAAACCATCAATATTTGAACATCACTTGGATTTACACCACTAATGCGGCTGGCCTGTCCCAAAGTTTGTGGCCTAATTTTGCCAAATTTTTGCCTTGACTCGTTTGATAAGGAAGAAACCTTTTCGTAACTGAAATTGTCAGGTATTATTTGATCTTCAAGTGCCTTCATTTTAGTTACCATCTCCTCTTCTTTTTTTAAGTAAACTCCATACTTAACCTCAATTTCAGCTTGATTGATTGCTTCATCTGAAAAAAAGTTGAATTGATCACTAATATTGGCAACATGTTTTATTAGGTCAGCGAGGTGTATACCGGGCCTTAGAAGCAAATGAGAAAGTGTAATTCTTTGAGTTATGTCTTGGAGACCACTTAGGTTTAAAAACTCTTTCAAAACATTCCCTTCAACTTTGATAGTTTGTAATTGATCAAGAATTGTTGCTATTTCTGTCTTTTTCTTATTGACATTGTTCATTCGTGCTGGCGAAGCCAAACCGATCTTGTAGCTTTTTTCAGTTAAACGGAGATCAGCGTTATCTTGTCTCAATAGCGTTCTGTATTCAGCTCTGCTAGTAAACATTCTGTATGGTTCTTCCGTACCCTTATTAGTTAGATCATCTATTAATACTCCGATGTAAGCCTCATTTCTTTTAAGCACAAAAGGTTGTTTATTATTTACGGATAAGTGTGCATTTACACCAGCAACTAGTCCTTGACAAGCAGCTTCTTCGTAACCTGTAGTGCCGTTTATTTGTCCTGCAAAAAATAGATTCCGTACGGCTTTAGTTTCCAGCGAGGTAGTTAATTGAGTTGGGGGGAAAAAATCATATTCTATTGCATAACCAGGCCTAAACATTTTGCAATTTTCGAATCCCGGTATTTCCCTCAAGGCTCTTAATTGAACTTCTTCAGGTAAGGACGATGAAAAACCATTTATATAAACTTCTATTGTGTTATTACCTTCAGGTTCAACGAACAGCTGATGTCTGTCTCGGTCTGAAAAACGAGTGATCTTGTCTTCTATACTTGGACAATACCTCGGCCCCACTCCCTTTATTCTACCTTGAAACATAGGACTTTCATCAAAACCAGACTGTAATATCTCGTGAACTTTTGGATTGGTATAGGTAATCCAGCAACTCAATTGATTTTGAGGTCTTTTGGTTTTAATAAACGAAAATCCACTTATCACTTCATCTCCCTTTTGTTCCTCCATTTTAGAATAGTCTAAAGACCTACCGTCAATTCGAGGTGGAGTTCCCGTTTTAAGCCGGCTACTTTCAAAGCCCCATTCCATTAATTGCTCTGTAATGCCAATAGATTGCTTCTCTGCCATTCTTCCGCCCCGCATTTTTTTATTTCCGATATGAATAGTACCGTTTAAAAAAGTACCATTAGTCAGAACCACCGACTTTGACTCAATCATGTGACCCAAAGAAGTTTCAACACCTTTAATTTGTCCTCCTTTACGTACAAGTCCCACTACGGAATCCTGGTAAAAATCAATATTTGTAATGCTCTCTAGAAGTTGTCTCCATTTCATGCTAAATAATGTCCGATCACTTTGAGCTCGAGGGCTCCACATTGCCGGTCCTTTACTTTTATTCAGCATTCGGAATTGGATCATCGATTCATCAGTAACAATTCCAGAAAGCCCCCCAAGCGCATCAATTTCGCGTATAATTTGCCCTTTTGCTATGCCGCCCATTGCCGGATTACAACTCATTTGAGCTATGGTCTGCATGTTCATTGTAATAAGCAAAACCTTGCTTCCCAAATTTGCCGCGGCGGCTGCAGCTTCACAACCAGCGTGACCAGCTCCAACTACGATAACATCATATTTTTGAAACATGCACAAATTTACCACAGCAGTTGTAACCCGTGTTTCACGTGAAACTTAATAATCGATTACTGAACGTAGTTTGGAAAGATAGAAATCCTCTTTTTCTCGCATTTTAGCCTTCAAAATAGATGAATAATCGGAATAGCCACAGAGATGGAGTATTCCATGAATCATTACTCTATACAATTCATGTGAAAAAGACACTTGATATTTTAAGGCATTTTCTTTTACTCTCGGAACACTTATAAAAATTTCGGCAGAAGCTTTCAGGTTTTCTTGTATTATTGGAAACGTCAGAATGTCCGTAAAAAAGGAATGGTTTAAAAATTGTTTATTTAATTGATAAAGAGCTTCGTCTGACGTGAATAAATACATAATTCTGCCAACGCTATGTCCCTCTTTTCGAAAAATTTCAGAAAGAAAGCTTTTTAATTCCTTCTTGCTTTTTAGATTTAACGAGATGTATTGATTTTTAAATGAAATCACTTAGATATCTATTTCTAAATTCGGAACGAGTTAAATAACATAGATAATACCTTGCAATTTAATATGGTGAAGTTATCGAGCATTAAAACCGGAACCAAGGTTAGAATAAAGTCTTTTGAAAATGACGAAATTATCTTAAAGCTGATGGAAATGGGATGCCTTCCTGAAGAAGAAATAATTGTCTGGAAAAAAGCTCCTTGGGGAGATCCAATTTATGTTTTGGTTGCAGGCTATTCTCTGAGCCTACGCATAGATGAAGCAGAAAAAATAAATGTAGAAATAGTATAACTAACTTAATATCAATGTAATAACGTGAAAATTGGCCTATATTTTGGTTCCTTCAATCCTATTCACAATGGGCACCTCATTATAGCTAAATACATTGCCAACTATTCCACGCTGGATCAAATTTGGTTTGTAATTTCACCGCAGAATCCTCTTAAGACTTCAGCCAATCTTTTAAATGAACAACATAGAAAACATTTAATTGATTTATCTATAGCAGGCGAAAAAAAACTTCGGACATCCAACGTTGAATTTCGGCTTTCTAAGCCTTCTTATACATCAAATACATTATTACATTTATCTCAAAAATATCCTCAGCATGTATTCGCGATTATCATGGGTAGTGATAGTTTTACTAACATTAATAAATGGAAAAATTACGAGTTCATAGTAAACAATTACTTTATATATATATATGAGAGACCGGGATTCCCTACCAACGAGATGCCTTTTCAAAATACTATTTATCTCAAAGCACCCCTTTTAGATATTTCGAGTACTCGTATACGTGACATGATTAAAGAAAATAAATCGATACGCTTTTTAGTACCAGATATTGTCAAGGAAGAGATTGAAAACAGCCAGTATTACAGTAGTGCTTAGAAAAAAATCCCGAGTAACAAACAAGAAATAACAATGAAGGGAGACCTCACTTTAGTAAAAGTTAGAATACAGAACGTAGCGAGAATTACAAAAACATTAATAATGCTTACTTTGTCAATATCTGTTACTGAGATATCTTTTAATAAATAAAGAGATGCGGCCCACATAATTCCTACCACCACAGCATTTATGCCCTCAAGGGCACGAAAAATAATTACATATTTTTTTAAATTGTGCCAAATTGGATAAAAGAATAAAACTAATAAAGCACTAGGTAAGAAAATTCCTATACATCCAATAACGCAGCCCAAAAGCTGCATTTTTTTTCCTTCATTTCTTAATACCATACCGCCGGTATAGGATGCAACCGAAAATACAGGGCCTGGAATCGCCCTTACTAACCCCCAGCCGGTAAGGTACTGTTCCTTTGTCATGACCTTCGTTTTTTCTCTAACGACATATTGTTCATACATCATTGGCATAAGTACGTCACCACCTCCAAAAACCAGGCTACCAAACCTGTAAACATTTTCTGTAAAATTAAAAACTCTTCTATGTCTCCACTCATTCTTTCTTGCGTTTTCACTTAAAAAGCCGACTATTAAAAATATTAATACAAAAAGCCAGATATTAGTCCATTTCACTTGTTTCGATTGCGTCCAGTTTTTCTCTGGAATACGTTTATCGCTAAAGTTGGTAACAACCCCTCCCAAAACTATCAAAATTGGAAACACCCATGGTGTTTTAAAGAGGATGTAGGTAGCGAATATTCCTACCATCATTATGATAAATGTGATAGTATTACCTATCGAAATCTTGTACATTTTATATGCCGCGAAAGCAATAAAGCCTACGGCCATTGGTTGTATATATTTAAAAATATTAAGATTTACATGATAGGTATTGATATAATGAACCAGAAACGAAAAAGAGCCCATTAAAATACTTGCCGGCAAAATCCATATCAAGAGCGTAAGAACCGCCAATGGAATCCCACCTCTCTTATAGCCAATTAATGTTATCATTTGAGTAGAAGTTGCTCCGGGAAGCAATTGGCAAAAAGACAGATATTCGACCAATTCAGGTTTAGTAATGTCTTTTCTTCTCTCAACAAATGTCTTAATCATCATTCCAAAATGGCCTTGGGGGCCGCCAAAAGCAGAAATTGTATATACTAAAACCGACTTCAAATAAGGCAGATGTCTTTTTAATCTCATTAGAATGAATAAATCTGTTTACGAAGTCGTGTATTCATCACTTCTCAAACTGCAATTAAAGACAGGTATGCGGACAAAACATCGTTGCTATTTTTTTAGTCCTATTTCTTTCAATCTTTCTTCAAGATATGCTCCCGCTGTAATATCTGCATAAGCTTTTTCATGCCCTTTATCTATGCAACTATTTAGCGTAGCAAGACTCATGCTCGATTTTGGATGAAGAAAAAAAGGAATCGAAAACCTGGAAGTATGCCATAATTCCCTCGGCGGATTGATGACACGATGTGTTGTGCTTTTTAATTTATTATTTGTTAAACGCTGGAGCATATCACCAACATTTACCACTATCTGGTCAGGTAATGATGTAACTCCGACCCACTCATTATTCTTATTGAGTATTTGTAATCCGTCTGCGGAGGCACCAACCAGCAGAGTTATGAGGTTGATATCTTCATGTTGTTCGGCCCGAATAGCACTCTTTGGTTCAAGAATAATGGGAGGATAATGTATAGCCCTGACTATCGAATTTCCTTCTTCAACAAAATCGTTAAAGTAATACTCGTCAAGTCCCAAATAGAGCGCAATGGCCTGTAAAATAGACATTCCCGATTTTTCGAAAGCCCGGTAAGCTTCTAAAAAAGTTTTATCAAACCCTGCAACATCATCAACTTTTACATTATCAGGGTATTCTGATTTTAATTTGTGAGTAACTTCTACGGTCTGGCCGTATTGAAAAAATTCCTTTAAATCCGGAGCATCACTGCCTTTCGCATGCTCCTTTCCAAAGGAAGTATAGCCACGTTGCCCCGCTAATTCATGATTTTCGAAAGTTTTCTTTTTTTCTGAAGGCAGGGAAAAAAACTGTTGAACGATCTTATATAATTCGCCTATGAGCTTACCTGGAATTCCATGGTTTTTAACAGCAACAAATCCAACATCCTCAAAAGCCTTTCCTAATTTTTCTACAAAAATTTTTTTTTGTTTGCTATGTTCAGAGGTAAACTCTGTTAAATCAACAACAGGTATTGTCGCCATGCTATATTTTTCTTTACAAAAATGTGAATGTAGTTTTGATCATGTCAAATTACAAAAGTAATTTTTTATTCAGGTGTATGATGATTGCTTTATTATGCCCGGTCAATATTTTTTTTTCCTGTTCCTCCGGAAAATTTACAGCTTCGTCTTATTACGCTTCTAAAAAGACCAGCAGCAATGTACCAGATTATAGTAATTTGAATTATTGGGCTGCTCATCCATTTAAAATTGATGAATCAGATAAAATACCAAAAGATTTAAAGAAAGAAACAAAAGACTCTGCGGCAGATGTGTTTTTTATTCATCCTACAACGTATACCGATAAAAATTTATCATCGGGATGGAATGCAGATATTAACGATGAAAGCCTTAATAAGAAAACAGATAGATCTACCATTTTATACCAGGCTAGTGTCTTTAATGAGCACTGCCGCATTTTTGCGCCGAGATATCGTCAGGCAAATCTTAAGTCCTTCTATACGGCAGATTCTGATTCCTCAAAGAAATCATTCGATCTTGCTTACAGAGATATTAAAACGGCATTTGAATATTACCTCCAAAATTGGAATAAAGGGCGACCTATAATTATCGCTTCTCACAGCCAGGGTACTTTGCATGCAGGCCTGTTACTTAAAGAATTTTTTGAAGGGAAACCTTTGCAAAATCAATTGGTTTGCGCTTATATTATCGGGCTCCCGATTTTTTCAGACTATTTTAAAATACTAAGACCTTGCGAAGATTCTTCCGCTACCGGATGTTTTATAGGATGGAGAACCTTCAAAGAGGGCTATGAAGCTCCGTTTGTAGCCAAAGAAAAGGGACAAGCGATCGTAATAAATCCCTTAACATGGAGTAGAGACAGCTCTCTTGCACCTAGCAAGTTAAATCAAGGAGGCATTCTTCGAAACTTCGATAAACTCCTTCCGGAAATTGTTCATGCCCAAATTCATGGAAATGTATTATGGGTAAATAAGCCCCATTTTTTTGGGAGCACTTTTCTTACAATTAAAAATTACCATATCGCCGATTACAATCTTTTCTACAAAAACATTAGAGAAAATGTAGGCACAAGAATTAGGTCGTTCCTGGAAAAGAAATAAAAAATCCGTCTCTAGGAAAGATCAGCGAAACTTATAAAACTTCTAATTTTAAAATTCCGCGTTTTTAGGAAAGCGGGGAAATGGAATTACATCTCTTATATTGGTCATGCCGGTTACGAATTGTATTAGCCTCTCAAATCCAAGCCCAAAGCCCGCATGTGGGCAGGTGCCAAACCTTCGTGTATCAAGATACCAATAGAGTTCAGTGGAAGGAATATTCATTTCTTTCATACGCTTCTCTAGCTTATCCAGTCTTTCCTCTCGTTGTGATCCACCAACAATTTCCCCAATACCCGGTGCAAGAATATCCATAGCAGCAACAGTTTTACCATCATCGTTTTGCCTCATGTAAAACGCTTTAATTTCCTTCGGATAATTTGATAAAATAACTGGTTTCTTAAAATGCTTTTCAACGAGATAACGCTCATGTTCGCTTTGTAAATCAACTCCCCACTTTTCAATAACATACTGAAATTTCTTTTTCTTATTATGGTTACTTTCTTTTAAAATATTGATAGCTTCAGTATATGTCAACCTTTCAAAATCGTTATTCACTACAAATTCAAGCTTTTCAACCAGGCCCATTTCGGTCCTTTCGTTTTGAGGTTTCTGTTTCTCTTCATCAAGAAGGCGGGTAGCCAAAAAACCAAGATCTTCGCTGTTATTATCCAAAGCATACTTAATTACATATTTTATAAAACTCTCGGCCAGGTTCATGTCATCTTCCAAATCGCAAAATGCCATCTCCGGCTCAATCATCCAAAATTCCGCCAGATGTCGGGCCGTATTAGAATTTTCCGCTCTAAAAGTGGGTCCAAAAGTATATACATCACTTAACGCCATAGCACCAAGTTCTGCCTCCAGTTGTCCACTTACGGTGAGGTTGGTAACCCGTCCGAAAAAGTCGTCTTTATAATTAACTGAACCATCTTCATTTTTTGATGGATTCTCAAGATTAAAGCTCGTTACATGAAATGTTTCACCAGCGCCTTCTGCATCTGAAGCAGTGATTATAGGAGTATGTAAATAGACAAACCCTTTATCGTTAAAAAACTTATGAACAGCAAAAGCAAGTGAATGGCGTATGCGAAAAACGGAGCCAAAAGTATTTGTTCTAAATCGCAAGTGAGCGATCTCTCTAAGGAATTCAAGACTGTGTTTTTTGGGTTGCAATGGAAATTTTTCGGAATCACTATCACCCAATATTTCAATTGAATTTGCCTGCAATTCGAATGTTTGGCCTTTGCCTTGCGAATTGATAAGCTTGCCCACCGCCCTTATCGAAGCTCCCGTGGTTATCCGTTTCAAAAGAATCTCATCAAACTGGTTTAATTCAGCGACTATTTGTAGATTGTTATTAGTACTTCCGTCATTTAATGCAATGAATTGATTATTCCGGAATGTCCTTACCCAACCCATTACAATGATTTCTTGCTCAAGGAATTTGCCGGCTAATACTTCTTTGATCCTGATTCTGTTGTTAAACATGTTATGCAATGTAAGGCTGCAAATATAAAGGAGAGAAATCTGGATAAGTTCAAATTATCCTCCAGTTGTTTAATTTTTACGAGCTACAATTGATGTCAAAAAGACTCCGGAAATAAAGAAAAATTTCCATCTATTACAAAATTAGTGTATCATTGCAAAAGAAAAGCTGACTGGTTCTACTTTTGCTAATGTCTCTCTTTATTAGAATCCATTCCATATAAATCATCAAAAAATTTAGATCTCACATTTCAAGATTGTTTTGACTATTAATCTACACGTCTCTTTATGTATGACATTTTACAACTGAACGATATGCTCGTTCCGGAGTTGCTCGATATAGCAGAGCAACAAGAAATCTCCAATGCGAAAAAATTAGAAAAACAAGAATTGATATACCAGATTCTTGATAAACAAACATCCATGAATACCGAAAAAAAAGATACTGAGGTTGAAAAAAGAAAGCGGAAAAAAATAACGAAAACGGCTGAAGAAATTCCCCCTGAAACAAACAACGTTGAACTAGTACAAAAAGAAGTCAAGCCTAAAAAGGCAGATGATAAAAAAAAGCCTTTGAAGAAACATAAAGATGAGGATTCAGAAGATAAAGAGAAAAAGATTGTAACTGAAACTCTGCCTTCGGATCCAAAATCTATAGCACCTGGTTTGGTTGATTTATTAAATGATGAGGACGACGAAGAAGCTTCTGAGCCGGCGATAAATAATGGTTATCAAAATCAGCAAAAACAATTTCCACATAAAAAAGAACCAGCTTTTAATATTGAATTTGACGGTGTTATTCTTGCTGAAGGGGTGTTGGAAATGATGCCTGATGGGTATGGATTTCTACGTAGCAGTGACTATAACTACCTTTCTTCCCCTGATGATATTTATGTGTCTCCTTCTCAAATTAAATTGTTCGGCCTTAAGACCGGAGACACAGTATATGGCTCGGTTAGGCCTCCTAAAGAGGGAGAAAAATATTTTGCCCTTCTGAAGGTGGAAACTATTAATGGCAAAGGGCCTGATGAGGTGAGGGACCGTGTACCTTTTGATTACCTGACACCTTTGTTTCCATTTGAAAAACTTAATTTATTTCTAACTCCCAATAATCTTTCCACCAGAATAATCGACCTGTTTACACCCATAGGAAAAGGGCAGCGAGGGCTAATTGTTGCACAGCCAAAAACGGGTAAAACAATGTTGTTGAAAGAAATTGCAAACGCAATTGCCGCAAACCATCCTGAATGTTATTTGATGATTGTACTGGTTGATGAAAGGCCGGAGGAAGTAACCGACATGGAGCGCAGTGTGAAAGCTGAAGTAATTGCATCAACATTTGATGAACCCGCGGAAAAGCATGTGAAAGTAAGTACAATGGCCTTGCAAAAAGCTAAGCGGCTTGTAGAGTGTGGCCATGATGTTGTGATACTATTAGACAGCATAACACGTTTGGCACGGGCTCACAACACTGTGGCTCCTGCAAGTGGAAAAGTATTATCAGGCGGTGTTGAGGCAAATGCAATGCAAAAGCCAAAGCAATTTTTTGGAGCTGCAAGGAAAATAGAATTTGGAGGGTCTCTTACGATAATAGCTACAGCGCTGGTCGATACAGGAAGTAAGATGGATGAGGTAATCTTTGAAGAATTTAAAGGTACCGGTAACATGGAACTCCAATTGGATCGCCGCTTATCTAATCGCAGAATTTTCCCTGCAATTGACATTGTGGCTTCTTCAACAAGGCGTGATGATTTATTACTCGATAAAGAAGTGTTGCAGCGTATGTGGGTACTTAGAAATCACATGGCAGATATGAATCCAGAAGAGGCTATTAATATTTTGATGAAAAATATGAAGGGCACAAAAGATAATATGGAGTTCCTTACTTCAATGAATGGATAATCGAATTTTCTAAATAATTTCACAAGAGCCACTG
>JBDUEG010000044.1:0-15218 GCA_040002575.1 Ginsengibacter sp. | reverse complement strand
GATATTCAATTTATCCAGGATAACCAGGCCAGTTCGTCTTTCGGAGTTATTCGCGGACTTCATTATCAAAAAGATCCGTTTGCTCAAACAAAACTTATAAGAGTTTTAAGCGGCAAAATTCTTGACGTTGCCGTTGACATCCGTAGAAGTTCACCTGGTTACGGAAAGGTGTACACGATAGAGCTTTCGGCTGAAAATAAAAAGCAACTCCTGATTCCTAAGGGATTTGCTCATGGATATTCTGTAATAAGTGATACGGCAGAAGTCTTTTATAAATGCGATGCATTTTATCATAAAGAAAGTGAAGGAGGTATTGCATGGAATGATCCTGCTTTAAACATTGATTGGCGAATACCGCAAAGCAGTGCGATCATTTCTGAAAAAGACTCAGCATATCCTGCATTAGCACAGAGTGATAGTAACTTTTATTTCAACAGCTGATAAATAAGAAAATGAATACCGGGGAATTTAAAAAAACAATTTTGGTAACCGGGGCAGACGGGCAGCTTGGTAATGAAGTGAGACAAATCGCCGGTAATTTTTCTTCTTTCGATTTTCTATTTACAACAAGGCGCGACCTTCCTATTGATAATCTTGATGCAGTAAAAAACTTTTTTGAAAAAAAGCAGGTTCATTATTGTATCAACTGTGCAGCTTACACGGCTGTTGATAAAGCTGAAGAACAACAGGAGGAAGCCTTTCTGATAAACGCCGAAGCAGCTGGCAACCTTGCATCAATTTGCGGAGACCATCAAACGAAGCTTATTCATATTTCTACAGATTATGTTTACGATGGTAGCAGGCACGAGCCATTAAAAGAGGAGGATGCAGTTGCTCCGTTAAATGTTTACGGATGGTCAAAGCTTAGGGGTGAAGAACTTATCCTGAATCGATATCCTTCCTCGCTTATAATAAGAACTTCATGGGTATACTCAGCTTTCGGAAACAATTTTGTAAAAACAATTCTTCGTTTATCTAAAGAAAAAGATAAGTTGAACGTAATCAGCGACCAGTTTGGCAGCCCGACATATGCAGGAGATCTGGCTGAAGTGATAATGAAGTTTATAGAAGCAAACGAAAATACAAATGCACACAGCGGCATTGTAAACTATTGTAACAGTGGTACCACTTCGTGGTATGAATTTGCAGTGGCAATTACATCTTCCATTCAAAGCAATTGCAAGATATTTCCTATTCCTGCTTCGCAATATAAAACTGCTGCTACGCGGCCAGCCTATTCAATTCTTGATACGGCTAAAATAAAAACGATGCTTAACCTGGACATTCCTTTCTGGAAAGAAAGCCTGGAAAAATGCATAACAATTTTACGGGAATGAAACAATAGAAAAGTTGCTCCTGAAGATTGCATTTAGAAAATATTTAAAAATGAACATTGAAGATTTAAGAGAGTACGCTTTGTCATTAAACGGTGCAACCGAAAGTTTTCCTTTTGGAAATGAAACCCTTGTGTTCAAAGTAAACAGTAAGATATTTTTATTGGCCTCACTTTCTTCAGACGTTTTACAATTCAATGTAAAGTGTGATCCTGAATATGCAGAAGAACTGCGTGAAAAATATGCAAGTATTCTGCCGGGTTATCACATGAATAAAAAGCATTGGAATACAATAATTGTAGACGGAACTATAAGTAACGCTCAAATAAAAGAATTTATAAAAGATTCTTACTACCTGGTTACGTCTTGACAATTCAATACTGATTTTTGAAATCCTTATCAAAATTAATTTCCAATAATATCCTTCTCCACATACATACCGCTACGGACCGGCTTTAGAAAAGGGATTGGAATGTGGGTTTGATTTAACAACTCCTGAAATAATATACTTTGAATTTCAATTACATTTGATGTTTAGCTCATCAGTAGCGTTGTATGAAAATTATTGACTGGTATATCCTTAAGAAGTTTCTCATTACTTTTTTCTTTTGCCTGATGGCGCTCACGGTACTTGTTGTTATCATTGATCTGAGTGAGAAGACTGATGATTTCGCAAAGACTAACCTTACTATAGGTGCAATCATTACGCAATATTATTTTGGTTTCATTCCGCGTATTGATGCCATGTTATTTCCTCTCTTTATTTTCATCGCGGTTATATTTTTTACTTCTAAAATGGCGAACCGCTCAGAAGTGATTGCTATACTAAGCACCGGAGTCAGCTTCAATCGTTTCTTAAGGCCTTACATTTTTGGCGGGCTCTTATTGACTGCTTTTTTATGGTGGTGCAACCAATATGTGCTTCCACCGGCAAATCAAAAATGGGCAACTTTCAATTCAAAATATATTGATTTCAACTATGCGGCGTATCAGAATACCTCAACAGTAAGTAACAAATATTTTAAATTAGATTCATTCTCTTATGCAGGCGTTAGGTATTATGACACTACTAACAGGAGTGGAAACAATTTTTTTATCCAAAGATTTCAGAATACCAGTCTCGTTTATAACTTAAGAGCACAATCTATCAATTGGGATACGGCCACAAGGAAGTGGCGGCTTACAAATGTCGTTGAGCGCACCATTAATGGATTAAGAAGCAAGGTGGTAGAATCGCCAACCAGGCAGATGAATTTTAATTTTAAACCACGCGATTTACAAAGGGATGAATACATGAAAGATAAACTGACAACGCCCGATCTTGATGAATATATAAAGCTAGAAAGAATCAGGGGCTCTGAAAATGTTAACTCCCTATTATTAGAAAAGCATAACAGGAATGCTAACCCTGTCAGCGTTTTTATTTTAACGATAATTGGTGCGTCAATAGCGTCACGCAAGATACGTGGTGGCAGCGGGTTTCACCTGGCCATAGGCGTACTTATTTGTGTATTATATATTCTTGTTGGCCGGTTTTCATCCGTTTTTTCTATGAAGGGAAACTTCAATCCCATAATTGCTGCCTGGCTGCCTAATGTAGTTTTTGGAATACTTGCCTGGTATTTATATATCAGGAATTCTAAATAATTTCTCATCTTATTTAAAGGTTAACTCTGTTTTGTTTTAATATTTCATTTGTTTAGCGTTTGGTGTAACGTTAACTTTAGGGCTATTGCACTTTTTGCTTGAAAGAGCGGTTATTATCATTAAAATTTTTCTTTTATGGGCGTAATTCAGGACAGGTTTAAAGCTAAAGCTGATGCACTATCGGCAGAAGTAAAAGAGATATTACATGAGCACGGAGAAAAAGTAATTGGAGAAGTGAAGCTCTCCCAGATTTACCAGGGCATGCGCGGAATTACGGGACTGGTAACTGAAACTTCGTTGCTTGATTCCCAGGACGGAATAAGGTTTCGGGGATATTCGATTCCTGAATTGCAGGAGAAGCTTCCCAAAGCAGAAGGTGGTACAGAGCCATTGCCTGAAGGATTATTTTACCTGATGCTTGTAGGTGAATTGCCAACAGATGAAGACGTACAACATGTAACTAATGTATGGCAAAGAAGAAGCCATGTGCCTAATCACGTTTTTGCAACTATAGAAGCATTACCGCTTACTGCCCATCCAATGACGCAGTTCGTTGTTGGTATCATGGCATTGCAGACCGAAAGCAGGTTTGCAAAGAAATATGCTACCGGCATGAGCAAGAAAGATTATTGGTCTGCAGCATTCGATGATTCGATGGATCTTATTGCAAGGCTACCGCGTATTGCCGCATATATCTATCGCCGTAAATATAAATTTGGAAACCATATACAGCCGGATGGTTTGCTCGACTGGGCAGGCAACTTTGCACACATGATGGGGTTTGAAGATGAAAGCTTTCGGGAATTGATGCGATTATATATGACCATTCATTGCGACCATGAAGGTGGTAATGTTTCTGCACATGCAACGCATCTTGTGGGGTCTGCATTGAGCGATCCATATTTAGCATTCGCTGCCGGTATGAATGGCCTTGCTGGTCCTTTGCATGGGCTCGCTAACCAAGAGGTGATTAAATGGATTTATGACATGCGCAAAGAACTTAATACAGATTTACCAACGAATGAACAGATTGGTGAGTATGTGAAAAAAACTTTGTCTGAAGGGAAGGTAGTTCCCGGTTACGGCCATGCTGTGCTAAGGAAAACTGACCCACGCTTTGAAGCGCAGGTTTCATTTGGGAAAAAACATTTACCTAATGATCCTTTAGTAAATACTGTTTGGAATATTTATGAAACGGTGCCTCCTATTTTAAAATCACTTGGTAAAGTAAAAAATCCGTGGCCAAATGTTGACGCACACAGCGGAGCGCTTCTTGTTCATTACGGGCTTGTAGAGTATGAATTTTATACAGTACTCTTTGGAGTTTCAAGATCGCTCGGTGTACTGGCAAGCCTTTGCTGGGACAGGGCTTTGAACTTTCCGCTCGAGCGCCCAAAATCTGTTTCCAACCGGCTAATAAAACTATGGCTTGAAGGAAAAGAAGAAATTTGGGGCGAATAATTGTAAGGACGGAGGTTTATAAAATCTCTTTTATATTTGCACTCCGGAATAAAAAAATGTTAGAAAAGGGGGGTTAGCTCAGTTGGCTAGAGCGCTTGCATGGCATGCAAGAGGTCGTCGGTTCGACCCCGATACTCTCCACAAAAAGTTGTTAGCTCAATTGGGTAGAGCGTCCCGATAATATTGGGAAGGTTGTTGATTCGACCCAGATACTCTTCAAAAGCGTGAAATTGTCCGCGGGGTTTAAATTGTAACTGCTTATTTTACCGACATCGGCACAGAATGAATTGCTGCCGACATTTCCATAATTAATTTTTCATCTTTCTCAATAGCATTTCCAACCACGATAACGTCCGCGCCGGCTTTACAATTAAGGTATGCTTTTTCAGGATCGGCAATGCCGCCACCAATAATTAATGGAACCGAAATACAATTAGAAACTTTTTCAATCATGCTTTCAGAAACAGGTCTCTTAGCTCCACTTCCTGCGTCCATATAAATTAATTTCATGCCAAGCATTTCGCCTGCCATTGCAGTGCACATGGCAATTTCATTTTTATCCGCGGGTAAAGGCGTTGCATTAGAAATATAAGAAACTGTTGTTGGCGCTCCACCATCAATTACCATATAACCTGTGCTCATAATTTCGAGCCCGCTTTGTTTTATGAAAGGCGCACTTACCACATGCTGTCCGATGAGTAATTCAGGATTGCGCCCGCTTATCAATGATAAATAAAGGAGAGAGTCTGCATACTTTGATACCTGGCTTGCACTTCCCGGAAATAAAATAACAGGTACAGAGCAGTTAGCTTTAATAATTTTTATGCATTCATCCAGGTAGTTGGAAATCACAAGGCTTCCTCCTACTAAAAAATAATCAATTTTTGCAGCCAGCGATAAATCAATAAGATTCTGCATCTTATCATTATTCACTTTATCCGGGTCGATCAACACCGCAAATGATTTTTTGCCAGAGGCTTTCCTTTCACAAAGTGAACTGTATATACTTGCTAACTTCATTTACTGTGGTTGTATGCAAAAATGTCAATTTTTTCGTTCTTATAAAAATTAACTATTAACAAATTACGTATTAAATGTTTGTAACGTTCTACAGACTTTGCTATGTCATTATTTGTAATTTTGAAACATGGTAAATGTTTTAAAAGAAATACAATTTAGAACAGCTCGTAGCGGAGGGAAGGGGGGACAGAATGTAAACAAAGTAGAGACAATGGTGGAAGGTTGGTTTCATGTCGAATCATCAGAAATTTTAACCTCCCGGCAAAAAAATTTAATAAAAGAAAAGTTAGCGAATAAGATTACCGGCGATGGATACCTGCTGGTAAAAAGCAGAACCGAAAGAACACAATTGGGGAATAAAGATGAGGTAATTTCGAAAACTCATCTTTTAATAAATAATGCCCTGATCAGGAAAAAAAAGCGAACAGCTACTCAACCTTCTAAGGCGTCTAAATTGAAAAGAGCAAGGAAGAAAAAAGAAAAGTCTGACATTAAGACGAGCCGGAAAAAAATAAAAAATATCGATGATTAATTTTAAAATAAATAGGACACTGTTCATCCTCATTTGTTTTTCTATCAGTTTTATTTCTTTTAATGATGTGAAAAACGATTTGCTTCCTGCTTCATCAACTGTAAAAATTACTTTCATAAATACATTGGGCCATTCCAATATTGTTCTAAATGATTCAATGTATACAAATCCTTTTGGAGAAAATTATTCAATATCCAAACTGCGCTACTACGTTTCCAATGTCAAATTAAACAGCTCTTTAACTTCTTTCAAAGAAGAAAACAGTTATCATCTTATAGATGAAAGTGAAGAAGCATCGCAAAGCTTTAATTTCAACATACCGGCAGGCAACTATAATTCATTACAATTTTTATTGGGAGTTGACAGCCTGCATAATGTTTCAGGTGCCCAGACAGATGATCTTGATCCCACAAAAGATATGTTCTGGACATGGAATACAGGCTATGTAATGGCAAAGATGGAGGGTAATTCGCCTTCTTCAAAATTGGTAAATAATAAATACGAGTATCATATCGGCGGATATGCCGGCCCTTACAGCGTAATTAAAACAATACAACTTGGGCTTGACAAAAGTGCTGAGTTTACAGCAGGTAAAACAGTCACCATTATTATCGGAGCAGATATTAATGCATGGTGGAAAGGTGCCAACGATATAAAAATTACAGATCATGCAAACATCACCTCACCGGGAAAGCTTGCTTTGGCAATAAGCGATAATTATGCAAAGATGTTCAGTATTGAAAAAATAATTTCTGAATAGCCTTGAAAGCCAGGATAGCCATATTAATATTTTTATTTATTGCTGCGTTTGTATTAATACTTGATGCTGGTAAAATAGAAAGAAGGCAATTTCAAGTTGATACTACTACCCCGATAAAATTTATTATTCCTGGTGGTTGGCCTAAGCCTCCAACAAATATTTTTTCCACCAATCCACTTACAGAAGAAGGTTTTCAGCTAGGCCGAAAATTGTTTTATGACGGACGGTTAAGTAAAGATGGCAATTTCGCATGTGCATCTTGTCACCAGCAATTTGCTGCCTTTGCAACATACGACCATGATCTAAGTCATGGCTTTCATGATCAGTTTACAACAAGGAATGCCCCGCCACTTTTTAATCTTGCCTGGAAAAGATTTTATCACTGGGATGGTGGCATCAATCACATAGAGGTACAAGCGCTTTCACCCATGACTGCTTCAAATGAAATGGCGGAAAATGTAGATTCTGTTTTAGGAAAACTAAAAACAGATACGTCTTATGTACGCATGTTTAAATCTGCTTTTGGCACAAGCCTTATCAACAGCCAGCGAATGTTGAAAGCGCTTGCTCAATTTGTAGGAACATTGATTTCATCAAATTCAAAATATGATAAAGTAAAAAGAGGAGAAGCTACATTCAATTCAGCCGAAGAGCACGGGTATGAATTATATAAAATGAATTGCTCATCATGCCATAAAGAGCCTTTGTTTACTGACAATTCATACCGCAATAATGGGCTTGCATTAAATAGCTTTTTGAAGGATTATGGAAGAATGAGGATAACGGGAGATCCATCAGATTCATTAAAATTTATTGTCCCCAGCCTTCGCAATGTATCTGTAACTTTTCCATATATGCATGATGGAAGGCTTTATTCATTATATAAAGTTATAGATCACTATACATCAGGTATTCAACCAAGTCCCACACTTGATTCGCTACTGAGAAAACCAATTATACTTTCAACCGCTGAGAAGAATGATCTTGTTTATTTCCTGCACACTCTAAAGGATACATCTTTTCTAAACGACAAAAGATTTTCCCAACCTTAAATATTTTTTTCAAACTTTCGGAAAGGTATATCGAAGAAGCATTTGAATTTAAAAGACAACTTTCCAAAAGTTCATTTCTCATTTAATTCATTTAAAGATTATAAAAGTAATTTGCATCTCTTTAAAACTCTGATACTTGAGCAGCATTAAGAAATTGGCGGGACAAACCATGTGGTACGGTGTAAGTTCCATTGCTGCGAGATTTTTATTTTATTTACTTACGCCATATTTAACGTTAACCTTATCGAGTACAGGTTACGGTGATATGAGTATCCTGTATGCCGCAATTCCTTTTTTAAATGTGATTTTTACTTACGGCATAGAGACTGCATATTTCCGATTCGCATCCAAAGAAGAGTATAAAAAAAATATTTATAGCACTGCCACCATTTCAATTTTGTGCAGCACTTTTTTCCTTACTATACTGCTGATTTTTTTAAGACTGCCCATAGCACATCTGTTAAGACTGGATAATCATCCCGAGTTTATTACTTACTCTGCTCTCATTATAGGGTTTGATACCTTATCTACATTGCCTTTTGCAAAACTTCGTTTAGATCAGAGGCCACGCAAATATGCGATGATAAGGATTACAACAATTATCTTACAAATTGCCATTACATATTTTTTGATTTCCATTTGCCCGGGCCTTGCAAAGAATAGCCCTTACGGCTTTATCGCTACTTTTTATAAGCCTGACTATGGCGTAGGTTATGTAATCATTGCCAATCTGTGCGCTTCAGCCTTTGCCCTGATTTTACTGCACAAAGAATTTCTTTCATTCGAGTTTAGGTTTGATAAAAAAGTATGGGGCACCATGATACTTTACTCTTTACCGCTGCTTATTGCTGGTTTTGGAGGAATGATCAATGAAACTTTTGACCGCATTATGCTTACATGGCTTGCCCCGGTAGAAAACATTGCCGCTGCAAAAAATGAAGTAGCTATTTATTCCGGGTGTTACAAATTGTCTATTTTAATTACGCTTTTTATACAAGCCTTCAGAATGGGTGCTGAGCCATTTTTCTTTAAGCAGGCCGAAGGACAAAACCCACAGAAAGTTTATGCAAGGGTGATGAAATTTTTTGTTATAACCATTACCGTTATGTTCCTGGTGGTCGCGATGTATATTGATATATGGAAATATTTTTTAAGCAAAGAAATTTATTGGACCGGGCTTAAAGTTGTTCCTATACTGCTTCTTGCAAACATGTTCCTGGGCATTTATTATAACTTAGCCATCTGGTACAAACTTACCCATAAAACAATTTCCGGAGCTTACATTACTTTGATAGGCGCCGCGATTACACTCATTATCAATTTTAGTTTTATACCTTACTTTGGTTACATGGCATGTGCCTGGGCAACATTTTTTTGTTATGGTAGCATGATGGTGATCTCTTACTTATGGGGGCAAAAAGCTTATCCAATACCTTATGCCTGGAAGAAGCTTTGTGCTTATATGGTTATAGTTGTTTTGCTGTATTTTATTCATGAAGCAATTATTCATTTCTTCGGCGGAGCAACTGTTAGCCTTATTGTAGCCACTGTATTATTGTTGATTTATGGTTGGTTTATTCTGCTTGTAGAGCGAAAAGAGTTTCAAAAATTGCCGGTTGTGGGGAAGTATTTTTAGCTGCAGGTGGCTGGCCATTGTAGCGACCTGATATATTACTCAATTTTATTTTGAAAAAATTCTTAAAAAAACTATTAGGCCCTTTGTTGACCAGGCTTGCATCAAATGCATCAGCTCCTGATAAGAAAGAAGTATTTAAATCTTTAAGTAAGTTGTTGCGAAATTTAAAAGAAAGGCCGGGAAAGCGGGGGATTGCTGTTACAGTTGATTTTAGCACGGATAAATTCATCATATTTAGCGATCACCATAAAGGGAACAGGGATCATGGGGATGACTTTGCAAGTAATGAAAAGAACTATTTACCGGCGCTTGATTATTATTATACAAATCAATTTCATTACATCAATTTAGGAGATAGCGAAGAGCTCTGGAAGTATAAGCCCGAAGAAGTGATTTCAAAAAATGTAAAAGCGTTGCAATCTGAAGCAAGGTTTCATTCGCAAAAAAAGTACTTTAAAACTTTCGGCAATCATGACCTCGCATGGAAAGATAAATTTGAGGTTGACAGGTGGTTTAAAGATATTTTCAATTTGCCTTTACCTGTATGGGAAGGGATATTATTGCTTACGCAAATCAACGGAAAGCCATTATCTGTCTTTTTAACTCACGGCCACCAGGGCGATAAATTAAGTGATAATAATGGATTAAGTACCTGGTTGGTGAGCCATATCTGGCGGCCATTTCAGCGGTATCTTGAAATAAATGTAAACACTCCGGCAAAAGATTTTGTGCTAAGAGACAGGCATAATATTATGATGTATGAATGGAGCAGCCGCAAAAGAGATTTGGTACTTATAACTGGTCATACACATAAGCCGGTATTTGCCGCGGGCCTTTACTCTGATCATCCCAATAATAGTATTAACGAAAACAAAGTTGAAAATAGCGCAGCAAAAACTAAGCTAAGGCCAACCTATTTCAATACAGGGTGCTGCTGCTACAATGACGGGGATATCACCGGTATAGAAATTAGCGATGGAAAAATAAGCTTAATAAAATGGCATTGGGAAAATGACAAATCTATTCGCAGTGTTCTTGAAGAAGTAGAATTGGTAAAACTTACAAAGGAATTATAAAAAATTTCTCAAGCCTGGATCTAGCGCCTACGAGATTAAAGCAAGTCGGGATAGCGAATCAATCGTCATCTTTATCGCCTTTACTTACACTTAGAAACGCTGCCCTTCGTGGTGCGGGTACCACACTATTCATCCCTTTGATTCCCTTCCATAACACTTCATTGAATTCAGCATCATTCACCGCATCTTCCTTAGTGAAATTAAATGATTCACTTTTTTCTGAAAGTTCATTTGTGGCAGTATTTTTCTCAGTAATGTCTGTTTGCGCAGGCAGGTGATTGAATGTGGTTTCGTCAGGCGTTGCTGTAAAGCAACGCCATAAGGGCGTAGCGGCTGCATCATATTGGCTCATAGGAGGAAGCCCTAGTATAAGCTCCATCGTTCTCAGTATTCCTGTAGTGGTATATGGAGTGTGATCTATAAAGTTCCTTTTTACAAAGGGGCCCGCAATATATGCGGGACTGCGATGTGCATCCACATGATCCGGTCCATCCTGTGCATCATCTTCCAGTATAAAAACTACGCTCTCTTTCCACACGGGGCTTTTACTTAAGTAATCAACAAACATTCCAACTGCCAAATCATTGTCAGCCGTATGTGCAAATGGCGTTGGCCTGCCTTTGCTCAACCCTTCGGTATGGTCGTTAATAATCCGCAAAGTATTAAGCTGTGGAAGAGCGTTTGCCCTTACCAGTGAGTCAAAGTCTCTTTTCCATTGGCCTACCCTGGTCGTGTCGCGAACCTTCTGATCCCAGCTGGTATAGAATGGGCAGAAGTGGTTTTCTAAAACGGGAATATTTGGCTTATAATCATCGGCAAATTCCCCGTACGTTCTATAAGTTACGCCTGCTCTTTTGCAATTATCCCAAATGAAACCGTTTTTATTATTAGCAATCTCACGTGTGCCTTCTCCGTCATAAGTCCCGCCACGGCCACCATAACTTGTTACCCAATTTTTTTCAAGATAATCCGTTGCATAGGCGCCCATGCTCCAGTTATGCCCGTCAGCGCTTACCTCGGCATTTACGTAAAAATTATCAAGCAGCACAAAATCTCTCGCCAGTTTATGTTGATTGGGTGTAATCTTTTCTCCAAATAATACTAGCGAGCTATCGCCATTGCCTTCTTTCATATCGCCAAGTACCTGGTCGTAGGTGCGGTTTTCCTTAATGATATAAAATACATGCTTGATTGGTGAAGGCGATCCTATTTTCCTGGGAATAGGATTGCCCTCTTCACCCTGGGAGATTGATTCGCTTTCTTTTGTATAGGGTGTATTTTTATAAACCTGCCGTGAATAGAAGGCAAGTTTTTTTGCATCAGGGACTTCGATAATTGACATGGTCCCTATAAACAATCCGCCAATGTACTGTACTGATTTTACCTTGGTAGTATCGCCTTTTTGAAACCCAAGTTGATCATTTTTCCCAATAGGATTAGGCCCATCGGGATTTGCAAAAGATGAAAACCCTTTACCGTTGGTTACAAAAATTTTGCTACCGATTGCCTTTACGCTTGTAGGATACCAGCCAGTTGGGATAAATCCCTTTGAACTACTCTTACCTGGCTCGCTCACGTCAAATACTGAGAGACAATTATTATCGGCATTTGCTATGTACAAAGTTTTTTCATCCGAACTTAAACCAAGGCCGTTTGTTGTGGAACCTTGCGGTGCATTTGGATAAAGGGAAGTTGTTAATGTTTCAATTACTTTTTTTGAAAGAGTGTTTATTATCGAAACGGAGTTATCGTTCGCATTGGCAACAAATAAATATTTCCCATTTTTAGTTATACAAATATCATTTGGATTATCACCCACTTTTATTTTTTCGGTAAACGTTTTTGTAATTGTATTAAAGACAACAAGTTTATCGCACCCCCAACATGTGATATACAGACTTTTTTTGTCTGGCGAGAGCAAACAGGTGTAGGCCTCTGCATCCAGTGCATATTTATTAATGGTTTTTTTGGTTTTTAAATCGAAGATGTAAAGTGAATTATCATCCTTTGTTACTACATACAACAGATTTTTTTCGTCATCTATATCTATCCCGGCTGGCGATATTTTGTTTGGCCATTTATCTCCCAACTTTAATGAATCCTGTAGAATAAGTTTTTTATTTCTTATAGCATATTTTAGTATCCAATTATCATTACCGCCTGACGCGTATAAATTTTTTTCATCCTTACTGAATTTTAATCCTACCCAGCACTTTGCAACTTCAATATTATCAAGAATATTTCCCGATTTTACATCAATAAGCTGGATACTTTGTGTGCTTTGGCCGTTGTTAGTAACAGCAAGTAATTTTTTTGAACTACTAACAGCCATATTCAAAGGAAGATCTCCCAGCAGATAGCCCTTTCCGGCCGGGCTTAGTGACCAGCCGTTTGGAAGCGTTAACCTGGTATTGGAATTTATAGAGTCCTGGGCATGCGAAACTATTGCTATAAAAAAGAAATAAAATGTCGTGACAATGGTTTTCATATTAAAATTTCTATCTATGAAAGTAGCTGAATTTATTGTTTTAACAAGTCAGGCATTGTTATGAAATAGTTTCGTTTACCTCAATTCGTCATGATTTGAAAAAACAGTATTTACCAGGAAATACGTTTGAAATCGGTTTGACTTTTTGCCTGCATCCCCTTACCTTTGCGGCCAATTTGAAACAGGATACAATTCTAAAATAATATGGCAAATACTGGCAAAATAAAACAGATCATCGGAGCGGTTGTTGACGTCCATTTCGCTGATGAAAATAAGCTTCCGGAGATATTTCATGCACTGGAACTTACCAAGCCCAATGGTGACAAACTTATCATGGAAGTTCAACAGCATCTTGGTGAAGATAGTGTGCGTTGCATTGCAATGGATGGTACCGAGGGCCTTACACGAGGAATGGATGTGGTAGATCTTGGCTCACCGATACTTATGCCAATTGGTGATGAAATTAACGGGCGCTTATTTAATGTGACGGGTGATGCAATTGATGGCCTGCCGCAAGTAAGCAAAAAAAATGGCCGTCCGATTCACAATAAGCCGCCACTTTTTGAAAATCTAAGTACAGCTTCGGAAATTTTGTTTACAGGAATTAAAGTTATTGATCTTATTGAGCCTTATGCTAAAGGTGGTAAAATAGGATTGTTTGGTGGCGCGGGTGTTGGTAAAACTGTATTGATACAGGAGCTGATTAATAATATTGCAAAGGCTTACAGTGGCCTTTCGGTATTCGCAGGTGTTGGTGAACGAACCCGTGAAGGAAATGACCTGATGAGAGAAATGATTGAGGCAGGCATTATGAAATACGGTGATAAATTTATTCACAGTATGGAAGAAGGTGGCTGGGATCTTGACTCTGTGGATATGGAAGATTTAAAAGATTCAAAAGCAACATTTGTTTTTGGTCAAATGAATGAGCCACCGGGAGCAAGAGCGAGGGTAGCGCTGAGCGGGCTGACAGTTGCAGAATATTTCCGTGATGGCGACGGTACAGGAAAGGGAAAAGACATTTTATTTTTTGTTGATAATATATTTCGTTTTACACAGGCAGGTTCAGAGGTTTCGGCATTGCTAGGAAGAATGCCTTCGGCAGTGGGTTACCAGCCAACGCTTGCAACTGAAATGGGATTGATGCAGGAGAGAATTACTTCCACAAGAAATGGTTCTATTACATCGGTTCAGGCAGTGTATGTTCCTGCGGATGATCTTACCGATCCGGCACCGGCTACTACCTTTGCTCACCTTGATGCAACAACAGTATTAAGCAGGAAAATTGCGGATCTTGGAATTTATCCAGCAGTGGATCCTTTAGATTCTACATCAAGAATCTTAACTCCTGCAATTGTTGGTGATGAACATTACGATTGTGCAAACAGGGTTAAACTGACTTTACAACGTTATAAAGAATTACAGGATATTATTGCTATTCTGGGGCTTGATGAATTAAGTGATGAAGACAAACTAACGGTAAGTCGTGCACGCAGGGTTCAGCGTTTTCTTTCCCAGCCTTTCCATGTGGCTGAGCAGTTCACAGGTTTGAAGGGCGTACTGGTTCCTATAGAAGATACAATTCGCGGTTTCAATGCAATTATGGATGGTGAAGTAGATGAATATCCCGAGGCAGCATTTAACCTGGTTGGTAACCTGGAAGATGCGATTGAGAAAGGTAAAAAAATGATGGAGGCGGCGAGTGCATAGCCTCCCCAACCCCTCCAGTAGAGGGGCTTGCAATATTTTCGGACTCTCTATTTAAAAAATAATTTCGTAAACAAGGCAAGCTATAATATGTAAAGCTTGAAATAAATCTCTCCTCCCCTGGAGGAGCCGGAGGAGGCCATATGACTCTTGAAATACTTACACCAGAAAAGAAAATATTTAGTGGGGATGTTTACGGAGTACAGCTTCCGGGTATTGATGGCATGTTCGAAGTGCTGGAAAAACATGCCCCGCTGGTAAGCGCTTTGAAGAATGGAAAGCTTAAAATCTTAAAAGATAAAACTGCAACTTCCAGTTACGAAATACAAAGTGGCTTTGTTGAAGTTTTAAATAATGTGACTTCTGTATTGGTGGAAGGCGCAAAAGAAATATAGTCTATCAGCTAACACTTTTATTTCCAAAAGATATTTGTAAGCCGCCATTAGTTCGCACTACTCAAAATGAGAGAATATTTTAATCTTCAATTTAGAATGGTGAACAGAAA
>JBDUEG010000043.1:0-15267 GCA_040002575.1 Ginsengibacter sp. | reverse complement strand
AGACTGTTTATCTCAATCCGGGCAATAGTCACACATCACGCCAGGCATCAGCACAATTGCAATATGGCATGCTCACCGGCGACACATCTTACTATACTAGTTCTGTCCGTCAGCTTATATGGGCTACATACATGGTGAATGACGATGGGCGAAACCGCTACCCCAACGATGAGAATTGGCTTACTGACGGCTATGGAGATTATGTACGCCATTACCTGCTTTCCATGTCAGCGGCACCAGAACTCGCTCCCGATGACAATCATATTATTTCATCAACATCAGTTGTGCAACAGCCAATTTACAAAGCTGCCTTTTATAAATATCATTACCTCCCATTTAAAGATACGGGCAATGTAATTTTATACTACAGGGTATTTGATAGCTCTGGCGAAGAAATGGTGAGGTTGCCAAAAAAACCATCAGGGGTTCTGTTTAATAATAGTAACCCAGGTGCCGGAGAAATTTACGAATGGAAACCACTTTCGAAAGGAGGAGTTTTAATCATTAAAAGAAAAGAGTCTCGTGAAATAACCATTTTACAATAATTAAAAACCGGCACGCAGTCAACAAGATACCTTATTCAGTAAAGATTGTTTTTTGAATGATAATTGAGCACTTAGCTTTACATTCGACTTTATAAGTTTGATAGCTCCAATAACTTATTTTTGTTAAAAACCTCATCATGAAATTACGATTCGCAATTCTTTTAATCTCTTTAGTTATGGCAGTGAATGCAAGTAACGCACAAACGAAGCCTCTTATCAACCACATTGCTGTGTACGTTGTCAACCTTGAGACGAGTACAAATTTTTATAGGGATATTATTGGGCTTGAGATAATACCCGAGCCTTTTCATGATGGCAGGCATACCTGGTTTTCAGTTGGTGATCATGCTGCATTGCATCTTATCTCGGGTGCTAAAGTTGCTATTGCCCATGATAAAGACTCGCATCTTTGTTTCAGCGTTGCTGCGATGGAACCATTTATAGCACAACTTGAAAAAAATAAGGTGGCATATGAAAACTGGCCGGGCCAGGCGACTTCTGTGACAACCAGGGCAGATGGTGTTAAGCAGATTTACTTTAAGGATCCGGACGGCTATTGGATAGAGATAAATAATGACAGGAAGTAAAGCCGTCTCAAACTAATGAGACGGCGCAGTATTCATAAGGACGTAACTATTTTTTCTTGTCTTTGATTTCGCCTTCTTTCATGTCTACTTTGTGCTTTGTTGTTACACCATTATGCTTGTGCTTCGCTTTATACCCCTTATGTTTTTTGTGCTTGCTAAAAGTGTTGTGAACTTTCTGGGGCACTGTGGAAGTTTTTTTCACTTTATCCTTATCATCCTGTGCATGCGTTACAATACCCAGGCTGAAAGTAAACACCAGCAGCATTAAAAGTTTTTTCATTTTTGTTTTTTATTTAGTGAATGATTAAAGAAAGTTACAAATTGTATGCCTTATATTTTCCTGGAAATTTTAAGTGGTTTCTTTCTGCTGCAATGGTTAGTTGCTACTCGTCGAGAGCAAACTGCAGCCTCTTATATCACTTATATCCCGTCTGCCAAGTACTTCGAAAGTATCACCTTTGAACAGCCGCCCTACGTCATCCGTTGCTATAAAGCAGCAGGAATAAATGTTTGCCAGGTCAATAATATTTAACAATCCTGTTGAAGATTTTACCGAAGCAGTAATACTGTTAATGGCAAATGGATCATTATATTCCCTTACTAAAATTTTCATCCAGGGTGGACATCTAAATAATCCATTGCCTCTTGAATAAGCTTGTGAAAGGAGCTCCGTCATTCCATATTCTGAATGAACTACTTTAATATTGAGGCGTTCTTTTAAAATAGTATGAACTTCTTCACGTGTAATCTCTTCCCTTTTTCCTTTCATGCCTCCTGTTTCCATAAGCCACGTATGTTTTAAATCCATTGAGTATTTTTCAACAAAATCAAGAAGTGCATACGTTACACCAATCAGCAACGTTGGCTGCCCGGTAATCTCATTATGCACTATGGTCTTATAAAGTTTTTCATAGTCCCGTAAGTAAAAGCCACTGCGGCCGTTTTCGGAAATTTTTATGAGTTCGTTAACCATATATACCAGCGAAGAATTTTCCCTTTCAAGGTATCCGGGAAGTAATCCCACAATACACCACTGTTGGGGGCTCCCATAGAAGATTCTGAATGTCCTGCTAAAAGTTTCCCGATAGAGCGATGCTTTCTTTATATAGTGATGGCTCGTGTTTTCACTGGTGGTGCCGCTGCTTTCAAAAATGATATCCGGTTCGAACTGAGTAGTGGTAACCTTACTGGTTTTAAAAAGCTGGATGGGCAGAAACGGTATTTTTTCAAGTGAATCTACTCCCTGCGGATCGATTCCAATAGCATTGACGTACGTTCTATAAATTTCATTGTTATCATATTGCATCCGGAATATAGCAAGGGCCATCTCAATGAAATTGTAATAGGAAGCTTTAAAAATTTTATCTTCCCATTTAGATATTTCTGAAATGCTGTTCAGTTTTTAATATTTAAATTTGATGTATTATACATTTAGTTTAAAACACAAAGATGCGATACCCTTTATTATTTTCAATCTTGATAAGTGTATTCTTTTTATCTTGTAATAAAGATAAATTTAATACCAAACCTTCTCTTAAGTTTAAGTCAGTTAATACTACGACTCTGCAGCAGGGAGGGAACCTTATTTTTACCTTATCGTTTACAGATGCAGAGGGCGATTTAACAGATAATTTAGTCATCAGTAAATTTGAACCAAACTGTATTGCCAGCAGAAAGGATACTATTAAATACCCGCTGCCCGCATTCCCGGCAGGTAAAAATCAAAAGGGTGATATCATTGTAACGTTTGATTATAATGGTATTGCTCCCAGGTGTTTTCCGAGAAACGACACGGCAGTCTTCAAGTTCGTGTTAAGAGATAAAGCACAAAATAGCAGTGACACTGCTTTATCACCAGCCATCGTTATTGTTAATCAATAGTGGTTATAAAAAGAATTGTAGAATTTACACTTTTCAGCAGCATATTTGTAGCAGCTTGTGCAGTTGCACTTTCAATTGAAACAAATCTCCTATTACACCTCCCTCTAAATAATATAAGCTTTTATCTGTTTGTATTTGGAGCTACGATAGTTCAGTATAATCTGCATTATTTTTTTAAGAAGACCGCTGTAATAAATTCACATCGTCTTAGCTGGTCACTCAAAAATAAAAATATCCATATAGTACTTTTAGCTGTTGGTTGTATCCTTATTATGGTGAGCCTGTTTAGCTTTAAGCTTCGTCACTTTTATATATTATCCATCCTTGGTGCAATAGCTTTTCTTTACTCATTTCCTGCGCTGCCATTTAAAAACAGAAAACGGATAAAAGACTATGGATTTTTGAAAATACTCACCCTTGCCCTTTTATGGACGCTGGTTACAGTCTGGTTTCCTGTAAGCGATATGTCCGTTGGTGAAACACTTTATTTCTTCATTTTCATAAAGCGTTTTCTTTTTATGTTTGTTTTGTGTTTACTGTTTGATATACGTGATATTGATATTGACAGAACAGAAAATATAAGAACACTTCCTGTTCTTACCGGTAAGAGAAAGTCATATAACATCGCAGGCCTTGGGCTCTCGCTATTTTTTATTTTTTCAGTGATTCAATATTTTTTTTTTCCTGACATGGCAATTCTTATTGCAATGAGTCTTTCTGCATTAGCCACTTTTTTTTTAATGCAATTATCTAAAAAAATACATTCGGATGTCTTCTATCTTGCCGGCATTGATGGCATGATGTTTCTCCAGGCCGTACTCGTCTATCTTTTCAGTTTAAAACTTTAAATTTGCTCACTTCTCAATAAAGTATTTTTAAAATATGGCTAAAAGCAAAAAAACCAATTCCGTTATTACTGAAAAATCGCTCAGTTTTCTAAAAAGTTATATAAATACTCCTTCCCCTGTTGGCTTTGAAACAGGGGGACAAAAAGTATGGCTTAATTATATAAAGGATTTTGTTGACACTACTTTTACGGATGCATATGGCACTGCGGTAGGGGTAATAAATCCTGATAAAACTTTCAAGGTTGTAATTGAAGCGCATGCCGATGAAATTAGCTGGTTCGTAAATTATATTTCTCCGGAAGGTCTTATTTATTTAAAAAGAAATGGCGGTGTAGATCACCAGGTTGCGCCATCGCAACGTGTGCTGGTACATGGCAGAAAAGGTCCTATAAAGGCTGTATTCGGCTGGCCGGCAATTCATACCCGTTCCGGAGGTGATAGTAAAGAACAGCAGCCTAAAGTTGACAACCTCTTTCTTGATTGCGGTGCAAGAAATAAAAAGCAAGTGGAAGATGTAGGCATTCATGTAGGCAACGCCGTTACTTATTCGGAGGGCTTTGATGAAGTGTCTTATGGTAATTTTATCGCCCGGGCATTTGATAACCGCATTGGCGGCTTTATGATTGCTGAGGTTGCCAGGTTGCTGAAAGAAAATCAGAAAACGCTTCCTTTTGCATTATATATAGTGAATGCGGTGCAGGAGGAAATAGGGCTTCGTGGTGCAGAAATGATAGCAAGAAGGATTAAGCCCGATATTGCGATCATTACAGATGTTACCCACGACTCAACAACACCGATGATTAATAAACTGGTTGAAGGAGATTGCGCATGTGGCAAAGGGCCTGCGCTCGTTTACTGGCCTGCCGTGCATAATAAGCTGCTGGCGGTTATTGAAAAAGTGGCTGAAAAAAATAAAATACCCTTGCAATTAAGAGCTGTGAGCAGAAGCACCGGAACTGACACAGATTCTTTCGCATATGCAAACGATGGCTGTCCTTCTGCACTTATTTCAATCCCTTTGCGTTATATGCATACCACTGTTGAGATGCTACACAGGGATGATGTTGATAATACCATTAAACTTATTTATCAAAGTGTGTTGGCTCTTACCCCTAAAACCAATTTAAATTATTTCTCATGAGTGTAATTTGTTATAAATTGATGTAGAAATAAAAGTGATCTCATGCGATTAATTAATACGCCGCGAAACAAGAAATAAATTATGCTGCTATAATAAAACCCGTATATGATAAGAAGTAACTGGACCAAAGAAGAAATTTCGGAAATATACAACTCGCCTTTACTCGAACTTATCTTTAAAGCGGCTACGGTACATCGTGAGTATCATGCTACAGGTGAAGTGCAGGTGTGTACTTTGCTTTCTATAAAAACAGGTGGGTGTCCCGAAGATTGTGCCTATTGCCCGCAGGCAGCCCGCTACAATACGGGTCTTGATGTGCAGGCTTTGATGAAAAAGGAAGAAGTGTTAGCGTATGCCATGAAGGCTAAGCAAGCCGGTTCAACAAGATTTTGCATGGGTGCCGCATGGCGTGAAGTACGGGACAATCGCGATTTTGACCGGGTACTGGAAATGGTAGAAGGCGTAAATGAACTGGGCATGGAAGTATGTTGTACTATGGGTATGCTCACCGAAGAGCAGGCAAAAAAATTATACAATGCAGGGCTGTATGCATATAACCACAATGTGGATACTTCAGAAGAACACTACTCGGATATCATCACCACACGTACTTACCATGACCGTTTAAAAACGCTGGGCAATGTTCGGAAGGCGGGAATAAGTGTTTGCAGCGGAGGCATAATTGGCCTGGGCGAAACGCATGATGACAGGATAGGGATGTTGCATACGCTTTCTACTTTACCTCAGCATCCTGGTAGCGTTCCCATCAATGCACTGGTTCGTGTGAAAGGAACACCGCTTCAGGATAACCCTAAAGTGGATATCTGGGATATGATTAAAATGATTGCAACTACAAGAATTATTATGCCAACCGCAATGGTGCGGCTAAGTGCGGGTCGGGCTGAGATGAGTATTGCCGAACAAGCATTGTGTTTTATGGCCGGTGCCAATTCAATCTTCTCAGGCGATAAATTACTTACAACTCCCAACCCTGCTTTTGATGAAGATAATGCCATGTTTCATCTATTAGGGTTAAAGCCCCGTGAAGCCTTCAAAGATGAAAAGGTTAATGAATTAGCTAATTAGCTAATTAGCCAATCAGCTAATTAAAATGATAGACAAGGAAATTCTTTTGAACGCCTTTCGATTGATGTGTACTGCGTCTTCAATGGCGACAACCTATGAGCAAAACCGGCAGATTTGTAAATACGTTCATTCAACTTCACGCGGTCACGAAGCTATACAACTGGCTACAGCTTTTAATTTGCTGCCATGTGATTATGTAAGCCCTTATTATCGTGATGAAAGCATATTACTCGGGCTTGGCTTTTCTCCTTATACATTAATGCTTCAATTGCTTGCGAAGGGTGATGATATTTTTACCGGTGGAAGAGAATATTATTCACACCCTAATTACCGTGGAGAGGATAAGCCAACTATAATTCATCAAAGCAGTGCTACTGGTATGCAGGCTATACCGGCTGCAGGTATAGCACAAGGCTTGCAATATTTACAAAGAATCGATTCATCTCTTTATAGAAGGGGAGCAAATGGCGAAGCACCTGTTGTTGTTTGCTCGCTTGGCGATGCAAGCTTAACGGAAGGTGAAGTGAGCGAAGCTTTCCAGGTAGCTGTTCTGAAAAAATTGCCGATAATTTTTTTGGTGCAGGATAACAGCTGGGGAATCAGTGTGACCTCCGATGAAGCACGCAGTATGAATGCGTATGATTTCGCCGGGGGCTTTACCGGTATGCAGCGTGTGAGCGTTGACGGTAGTGACTTTATTCAAAGCTATGATGCTATAGGTAAAGTGATTTCAACAGTAAGAAAAGGAGAAGGGCCTTATCTCGTACATGCGAAAGTGCCTCTGCTCGGGCACCATACAAGCGGGGTTCGAAAAGAGTTTTATCGCTCGAGCCAGGACCTGGAAAAGCATGCGCAGGATGATCCACTGCCGAAGCTAAAGAAGAAATTAATATCATTGGGTATTGCTGAAAATGACTTGAATGAATTACAATCTATTGTTGAGGAAGCGGTGTTTCAGCAATTTGACCAGGCATACAAAGCAGGAGAGCCGGATGCTTTAAAGATTGAAGAAAATATTTTTGCTCCTTCATCAGTGCTGGAAGAAAAAGGAGAGCGATCTCCCGTTGGAAAAGAAAAAGTGATAATGGTGGATGCTGCCTTATTTGCGATACGCGAAATAATGGAAGAATATCCTGAAGCAATATTGTACGGTCAGGATGTAGGGCGCAGGCTTGGCGGTGTTTTTAGGGAAGCGGCAACGCTGGCTGAGCAATTTGGTGATCACAGAGTTTTTAATACCGCCATACAGGAGGCCTATATTATTGGTTCTACGGTCGGCATGTCTGCAACGGGTGTAAAGCCCATTGTGGAAATTCAATTCGCGGACTATATCTATCCTGGCATAAATCAACTTGCTACCGAGGTTGCAAAAAGTTGCTACCTAAGCAATGGAAAGTTTCCTGTACAAACTGTAATACGAGTCCCTATAGGTGCATATGGGGGAGGAGGGCCTTACCACAGTGCATGTATCGAGACCTTGCTTCTTTCAATAAAGGGAATAAAGATTGCATATCCCAGCAACGCCGCTGATATGAAAGGCTTGATGAAAGCGGCTTTCCTGGATCCTAATCCTGTAATAATACTCGAGCATAAAGGGCTATACTGGAGTAAGGTGCCGGGCACGGAAGATGCAAAGTCAATTGAGCCTGGCAGCGACTACATCTTACCGTTAGGAAAAGCAAATTGTATTCTGAATGTGGATAAAGAAAAAATGAGCTCCGGTTCCACCTGTTGTATTATCACGTATGGTATGGGCGTATTTTGGTCAAAGGCAGCTGCAAAATCATTCACGGGGCAGATTGAAATTATTGACCTCCGTACGCTTTTCCCTTTAGATGAAGCATTGGTTTTCTCAACGGTAAAAAAGCACGGCAAGTGCCTGGTGCTTACAGAAGAGCAACAAAACAATTCTTTTGCGGAAGCACTTGCAGGCCGTATCTCGAAAGAATGTTTCCGCTTTCTTGATGCACCTGTTGAAGTATTGGGGTCGCTGAATTTACCTGCCGTGCCAATGAATATTAGCCTTGAAAAAGCTATGTTGCCAAATGCTGATAAGGTTGCGGAAAAATTAAAAAACTTATTAGAATATTAATGAAAAATAGTACGGCAAAAGAACAAAAAATAAAAACAGAAATACAATTCCTCGAAGGCCCGCAAAGCCGGTGGAAAGATTTTAAATATGCGGTAAGCGTTTTCTTTCAATTTATAAAGGGCTTCAGGGCCTTACATTTTGTTGGGCCATGCGTCACGGTATTTGGCTCGGCCAGGTTCAAGGAAGATCATCCTTTTTATAAACAGGCAAGAGAGCTTTCAGCCGAAATTGCCAAACTTGGGTTCACCATTATGACGGGAGGAGGGCCTGGTATTATGGAAGCGGCAAACCGTGGTGCCAGAGATGTTGGCGGCAGAAGCGTAGGATGCAACATTATTCTGCCAGCAGAACAGGATCATAATCCTTATCTTGATAAATGGGTTGATATAAAATATTTTTTTCTCAGGAAAATGCTCCTTATAAAATATTCATATGCCTTTGTGGTAATGCCCGGCGGCTTTGGAACGCTGGATGAATTTTATGAAGCCATTACTTTGGTGCAGACAAAAAAGATTGAGATGTTTCCTATTATTATCTGGGACGAAGTTTTTTATGAAAGAATCCTCGAGCATAATAAATTCATGTATAAAGAAGGAACTATTTCCCGCAATGACGAGAACCTCTATCTTGTTTCCGGCTCTATAGAGCAAACTGTGTCATACATAAAAGAGAAAAGCATAATGGCATTTGGTTTAAAATACATGGAACCCAAAAAACCTTTCAGGGGATTTTTTGAAAAAGGATTGAAGAAAATCTTTTAGTTGCTTTCGGATCTCACTATCTGAGGCTTTCATGCGTCTGGCCCTGCTATCTATCGCTGGTCTCGTGAATTACCGACATACCGTTTACTAAATCTTGTAAAATAAATTTCCACAAGAATGCGTTATAGTTCTGCAAATCAGATGTTTTATTAATATCTCGTTTGGGAAAGCCGGAGTAAAATCCGGTTTTTTATTTTATGAAAGCCAGTAAGAAGTTTGGCGCGAAAAAAAACTGAGACCCTGGAATGAATCTTTGACAGTGACTTGTTGCACGAAGCCCTTTAATCGCTGAGCCTGCTTTCCACATCCATCCGTTCATGAAGAATCCTGATTACTTCTACAGTATTATTTTTGATTCGATAAAATATGAAATGTGATTTCACTTTTGATGATCGATAGCCCTTTCGAATATGATCCATGGATTTGCCAGAGTTAATGTCCTTGCAGATGAAACGGATTTCGTCAACTATTAAGTTATAGTAACGATCGGCCTGCTCCATAGACCATTTTTCAAAAGTGTAAAGCCAGATTTCTTCCAGATCAGAAACGGCTTTTTTACTGATGACGTATGGCAGCAGTCTCATAAAATCTTACTATGAAGTTTTTTTAAGTGAACTTTTGGATCGAAGCTTTTATTGAGGCCGCTTTTTTCACCTTGAAGCAGCGCTTTGTTAAGATTTTTTATTTTAAATTCTTCTTCTTCTAACAACCTTAAAGCTGTTCTGATAACTTCACTTGCAGAATTATATTTACCGGATGAGATTTTAGCGGAAATAAAATCTTCAAAATGTTCACCTAACAAAATGGAAGTATTGCGAGCCATAAAATTCTTTTGGTGAAAGTACCAATAATTGGTACAGCCAAAAAAATAAATGTAATGTCTAACCAGATTTGTTGTGCCGGGCCGACAATTATTAGCAGTTGATTTAATCAGTAACTCAAGATTCAACTTGTTTGTCGCAGTACACACGGGCTTCAAAACGGACTTAACGTATTGCGTGTCCATTAATCATGCATTCCCATCACAATAAAACAACCATCTGTTTATCCTCTTCCAAGGCAGTCTCTATCCTGCTTTCCCTTTAACAAAATTTTGGTTTTTGTTTCTATGAATTCACCGCAGAACGGAATCTCTAAGAAAAAAACTATTGTATATGAAACAGATCCTTTCAATCATCGCCCTGGCCTTGCCATTATTTTCACTGTCCCAATACACTTATAAAAATCTACACGTAGATTATGATGAAGCCGCTATAGCGAAAAATTACACGTACGAAAAATTAAGACTTTACCCGGTGTATGCTAATGAAAATTTTAAAACTGAATTCAGATCATTAGGTAAATACCTTACACTGCAAGATGCAATTGCAAAAAATAAAGTCAAGATCACAGAGAAAACAAATGGGGGTAGCGTCAATGATCTTACGATTGAAAATATTTCAGCTGACACCATAATTATCATTAGCGGAGATATCGTGAAAGGAGGAAAGCAAGACAGGATAATAGAGAATGACAAACTGCTTAAGCCTAAAAGCGGTAAGCAAAATTTACAAGTTTTCTGTGTTGAAAGCGGGCGTTGGACTGCCGGAGTAAGCGGAAGGTCTTCCCGTTATCCGTCAGAAGATAAAGCCGCAGAGTTTAAAGGATACTACAATAAAGGTTCTATGAGTTTGCGTAAAGTAGTAACAAAAGAAAAGGACCAATCTAAAGTTTGGGCGAAGGTTGATGAAATAAATGGTGCAAATAAAACTACGACTGCTACCAAAACTTATACGGCTTTAACCAATTCAGCTGACTTTAATAAGAAGCTGTCAGATTACCTGCTGTTCTTTAAAAACAAATTTGCGAATGAGCAGAATGTAATTGGGGTGGTAATTGTTTCCGGCAACAAGGTGTTAGGCTGCGACATGTTTGCTACACATGACCTATTTAGTAAACAGTTTGAAAGCCTATTGCATTCTTATGCAACAGAAGCAATTATTAATGGTAAGACTGCGGTGGCTGCGCCGGCTATTGTAAAGATGTACATGGATAAATTATTAAACAGCGAATCCATGCAGGAAGCTACTTTAAAAGAGAAAGGAAATAGTTTTTCAGAGAAAGGAAAAAAACTTAAAGTATCAAGTTTCGATTAGTATTTCTAAACTGACTAATCTAATTGGTAGAATTTTCTCATCTGAAATTGCTTGTCGGCTGTGAGCATAAGTATCCGCTTATATCCAAAGCTATTTCACATTAGCCCAGTTTTCACCTCGTTTTATTCTTAATATCTGTGTGTCGGTTACTCTGAAAATCTTTACAAGTTGTTTCATGGGCTTGCCTTCCCTGAGCAGTTTTTTTAACAGCATTACTTTTGTCACTGTTAGCTTTGTCCTGTTAGGGTTGGATTGTTGTCTCTGCTGCCTTTGCTGTTTATCTTTAATTACGTACGGGCTGGTTTTTTGATGGGCATAATTTTCTTCCCGTGTCATCCATTTCAGGTTACCTACCCTGTTATTTAGTTTATCATGGTCAAGATGCGCTACAATTGTTTGGCCTTGTTTTGGTTTGGGAAGATAATAAACAGCAACAAATCGATGAATAAGTGAATGGTAATTTATCGTCCGCTCCCTAAGGTCTTGCTGAAATTTTTTGCTCAGGTTCTTTTTAAAAGTTTCCAACAGTACAGTTGTTTCATTGATTACCTGTTTGTTTTCACCATCTTTTATTTGTGCTCTTAGTTTCCTTGAAAGTTTAAAAACCTGTTCCTGTAAATTGTCAAATTTGGCTTGCACTTTTTCGTCTCTGGGCGTATAAAGTTTCAGCCGCACAATTCGATAGCCTTCCGTCATAGAACCTTTGAGTATGTTTCCGTCGGATATTTTGTTGAAGGTCCGGAGCCGCCCAAAGTTGGAAACTTCAAGCCGAAAGTCATTCGTAAATTCAAAATCAAACCGAACGGTTTTCCAATGTTCACCTGGAAAGTTTTTTATCATGTGTCAAAAATAAGCTGTTTGAGTTTTTAGATGTGTAACGGAGCATTGCTGTAAGGTCGGATGGGGCATCCGTGAGGAAAGGATTCTTCTCATTAGAAATTTGCGTAGGAGCGGCGTACACCTAATGCTGTTACCCATACCTGCCAATAATTATTTTTTTGTCACATCATAAGCCATTAATCAGGACGCCATAGCGGCAGGGGCTTAATATCATACAAATTGTAGATCTGTTGAAACTTTTATATTAATGTTCGTACTTTGCATGAACAGTCCGTTTTACTTTCAGAGAGTTTCGGGTTAATTAATCTTTAATAAAGGCTGCTGTCAATACAGTATTTACAAAATACCAAAGTGCAGCAAAAAGAGAGTTTGTTAAGCTTTGTTCATTGATTGCTATCCTTGCCAATTCACCTGACGGCAAATATTAGATTATAAAAACTTATTTGCTAAAATTCCGTTCCTGCGAATCAGCATCTTATTTCAAAAAAATGAGCTCAAAAACAATATTCGTTCTTATTCTTTTTGGCATTTGCGTACAAAGCATTGATGCGCAGATCTGTTCAGACCCGTTCAATACTATATATGGTGTTGATCAATTTGGTGGCATTGTACCAATCGATGTCAACAGTGCATCTGTTGGTACACCTGTCACAAGCTCGTCCGACCCCGGTTACCCCGGCTCTACAAATAATGCGAACGCGATCGGGCTAAATATTCAAAACGGAACGTTTTATTATTTCCAGGACAATGCCGCCGGAAGCCAGCAATTTGTTTCATATGATCCTGCCACCAGTACCTATACGCTGCTCGCCAATAGCCCCATCAGCGGCACTGTAGTAAAGGGCTGCGTAAGCGCAGATGGCACAGGATATTATTGTATTGATGGCGCAGGCAAATTGTGTTACTATGATATTGTGGCGAATGCATGGAAACTAATAAGTTCTAACCTTGTTGACCAGTTTAGCAACAGCCTGGCAGGTACTCTTTCTGCACTGGGTAATGGTGATATGGCAATAGATGGATTGGGCAATTTGTGGATCGTGGTGGCAAGCCCATCGAAGTGGGGACTTTATAGAATAGATGCGCCTCTACCCATAACTGCCACTGCTACTGTAATCTTAAACGAAATGATTGCTCCTGTGAAAGTCACTCCCTCGGGTTTGCCATTCGTAGGGATCGCTTATAATGCCACCGGGCAGATTTACCTGAGCACCGTAGATGACCTATACCTGCTAGAGAATGATTTATCAATAACTCATATTAATACTTATAACACCACCGGCGTAGTTGTAGACCTTACTTCATGCAATTACCCGCTGGTAATTCTGCCGCTTACATGGACAAGCTTTACAGCATCTTTACAAAACAACAATTCTGTATGGTTGCACTGGTCAGTAAGCCAGCAGCTAAATGAAAAGGGATATTATATCGAACGAAGTATGGATTCTCAACATTGGGAGAATGTCGGTTACCAGCAAAGCAGCCAGGGCGAAGGAGAAAGAGTTTTTGGGTTTATAGATGCAAGCCCAAACAACGGAATAAATTATTACCGGATACGTACATTAGCCGCCAACGGAAACAGTAAATATTCTGAAATAAGAATCGTGAATATTTCGGGCAAAGGATATGTAAACATTTGGCCCACTCCTGCATCAAACAAGGTATATATCCAAATCGCGGGCAACACAAATAGTAATAGAGGCAGCGCAAGCATTTATAATTCTTCCGGGCAGCAGGTTGCTAATAGCTCACTTCATGGTGGCATAAATACGGTTGACATTAATGAATTACCTGTTGGATACTACATTATCCACATCTTCCTTCCCAATGGCAAAACGATTAGCCGGAAACTTATGAAAGTTTTAGATTAAGAAAGTAACGGTGGACAACGCGGCATACATACGAATTTTAATGTAGATCCGGCGTAGACGTAAACTTCGCTCAGCTGCGTGAAATTCTCTTTCAGTCTTATTTCATCATTCACCTGTTTCGCTGAAAGGCCCATCAACTTGCTTGGATTGCGGAGAACCTTTTTGCCTTAAATAAATGGTAAAGAGAATGATGCATAGAATAGAAATAAATTCGCTTTGCCAGTTTTGAAAAGATTCGAACCAAAGCCTTGAATTGCCAAGATACTGCCAGGCGTTTTCCACCGGCATACTTTTTAATATTTGCTCTTTATTATAGTCTTTCATGCTGCCGTACCAATGCAGTAAAAAAGACAAAAGAAATAGTAAGAAAAATGCGATGGAAAGCGAATTCTTGTATAGCGCTAGAATAATTCCCCCCTTCTTTACCGATAAACGAAGAGCCCACACTCTAAGCCATAGGCTTCTTGTTGTATTAGGTTTTTTGTCACCCGACCCGGATTCGAACCAGGACAATCAGAATCAGAATCTGAGGTACTACCATTATACGATCGGGCTATAGAAATATAAAGATAGGATTTTAAGAAAATAATTTTCGCTGTCCTCTGCATTTGTAATCAAAACTTAAATATTTTATAATTTCAAATCGCAATTAATTTCTGTCTCTTCGATCTCTGCACCCATTTTTTTATAAAACTCAATAGCATTATTGTTCCACCTGGAAACCTGCCAGCGCATCTTTGTACAATTCTCTTTTTTTGCATGACCTATAATTGTATTTAGAAGATCGGAGCCAACTTTATGCTTTCTGTAGGCTTCCTTTACATAAAGGTCATCGAGGTATAATGCTTTACCCGTCCAGGAATAATATGCAAAAAAGAAAGAAGCAAAGCCGACTATGTCGCATGCGTCATTCTCTGCAATGAAGCATTGAAATAAATTAGCATCGCTCTTCATTTGCTCCAACGTAATGGATACTTTTTCCGGTGTCTTTTGAAAAACAGAAAACTCTTTATTTAATTCCAGTACAGCAAAAAAATCTTCAGGCTTCGCTTTCCTTATAGTTACATTCATATAAAGTGCTTTAAATAAATAATGTAATTCGCTTTAAACAAGAGGGAGTATTTTTTGTTTAAAGGCCTAATGTAACCAAATAATCCTTTATGCATTATTAAAAACAATATGCATGTAACCATTCATTTAAGATTAACTTGCTTATCATGAATTCGAAAGTAATCGCCCTACCACAACCAAAAAAAATAACACTGTCGAAACTTATGATTGTCGCTTTGGTAGAGGCTACTGTTAAGCAAAACCGGGGAATTCCATTTGGCCCTGCAGATATAAAAGGGGGTTCCTTTGCACCATTAATTAATAGAGATCTTATTGTACATAAGGAAGTGAAGTCAAAAAATCTTACCCAATCAAGATGGACGGTCACCCCTGAAGCAATTAGCTTGTTAAGATCAATGGGTGTGGATGT